>CAJGCN010000098.1 GCA_904501815.1 uncultured Clostridia bacterium | reverse complement strand
TCCGCTAATCAACAAAAAGCGATAGTCTTTCCCAAGCGTTAAGCTGACGGGAACAACTTTTTTCGGGTCGATTAACGGGTGTCTGCCTCGCTCGATTTCCACGACTCCCTTTTCGTTGACTTCGGGCTTTACCGCAGAACGCTTATACGAAAACTCCGCGCGCGCGAAATAAGAATCAATTTCTTCCAAAACGCTTATATCCACGCAAAGCTCTGCGCTGATAAACCCGACCCGTCTGGAAAGCTCGCCTAAAATGCGTTCGACTTCTTCTTTTTCGTCGATTGCAAGAGAACGAAGTTCGTTGTTCATTTCCAACACTTCTTCCGGCTCGATAAAAAAAGTTGCACCGCTTTGCGAACGGTCGTGAATAAACCCTTTGATATTGCGCTTATATTCCGCTCGAACGGGAAGAACGTAGCGATTATCCCGCATCGTGATGATGCCGTCTTGCAAATATTTCCCTTCGCTACCCGTTAAATATTCGGAAAGCCTTACGCGGATTTTCTCGTTTAAAAGACGAATTTCCTTACGCAAAGCATACAGCTTATCGCTTGCGTAATCGCTTACTTCTGTGTCGTTTAAAATTTTCGTGGAAATATCGTCTTCCAACGCAGCGTCGAAATACAAATTATTCGCAAGGTCCTTCATTAAACGGATTTCTTCGTCGTTCACGCCTACGATAGCGTTATGCGCTATTCTCGTTGCACGCAAAAGGTTGCAAACCGTCAAAAGCTCCCCGCATGAGAGCGCAGAGCCTTTTTTCGCGCGTTCCAGCTCGTCGGAAAAAGGCGGGAAATACTCAATCTTGCCCACGCCGTGCGTAAAGAGCAAAGTACGACATTCTTCCGTTTTTTGCAAACTTTTCTTGACTTGCGAAAGTTCTGTAAGCGGTTGAAACTCTTTTAAGAGCATTTTTGCCCCGTCCAACACCGCATAGTCTGCCGCAAGGGAAAGAATTTTATTCAATTCGGTTTTTTCAATAGTGTGTTTATTCATAAAGTTTAATTATAAGAAAGGATTGTTTTTCGTGTGCCCAAAGGTATATTTCGGATAAAATTTCTTTTGTTTTTCGCAAGAAGTTCTTATCTCGATTGCTAATTTTTTCTCTTCTATTAAAGTCAAATCCAAAAGCGCCCCAAGCCCAGATACACGCTCTCCGATAAGGTCGGCGCAATTATAAAGCTCAAATTTACAACCGCTTAAAAGCTCGTATCTCCGCGCGGGAAATTCCCGATTATTTTCGTCGGTTAAAATATACTTTTGGCGTTTATCGCATTTTGCGCAAGTTTTTTCAAACGGGCAATATAATAAATCCATTACTTTTAAATTCCCCGAACTAAGCGCAAAGGCTTTTTCGCTTCGAAAACCCGATAAGCTCTCTCTTTCTAATTCTTTGGAAAGAACGTAGTAAGAAACTTCTTCCCGCTTTTCTATCTCGCTTATAGAAACGGTGTTCGTTAAATTAAATCCCGTGCCAGCAAATACTTTTACGCCGTATCGTTTAGCAAACGATAACCCACCGTAATTTTCCGCATAAATCCCGTCGATATCTTGAAGTCGGTCGGCAAGCAATTTTTGGTCTTGCCCCGTCAAATACGCAGGATAATATAAATATTTTTCAAAATTCCCTTTCAAGAAATTTTCAGGCAAAGGATTACGGTAATCGTCTGGCTTATAAATGGCAACGTCGGCTACGACGCTTGAAAAATCACTTGCAATCACGGCAAGTTTTTCATTGTTTCTTGCATTACTTTCTCGGTAAGAAAACGGAAGTTTTAACGGCAGTTCTCTTTGCGTTAAAAAACTATCTTCCAACGCTTGATAAAAAGCACGCCGAAAAGCGTTTAACCTTGATTTTGCAAAGAAAATATCTTCGTCTATACGAATATTTTCAAACACAGGCGTAAAAGGTAAACCGTCCGTTTTTAAAAAACAATCAACGATTTCCCCTTCTGTAAGCGGTCGTGACTGCGAAGCTTCCAAGATTTCTTCCGAGAAAACGACGAGATTTCCGCTTTGCGCCACCGCGCGTTCCCCTGTTTTTAAAGTAATCGACAAAGGAATTTGCACGAATTTTTTCTTATCGAGCAACCGCTCGGTTAAAGCTGTGTCCGTCGTGATAAACACGCCGTCGCCGTTTAAAAGACGGGTTTTAGATAAAAGGATAAATCCACGCTTTTCCGATCGCTCAAAGTTTGCTCCGCCAACTTCTTTGCCTGCCCGTAAAATTTTAAAAGCATCTCCTTTTTGCGCTAAAAACTTAGTTTCTACGAAATATTTTCCGTTCACTACCTTAACTACGCCGACTTTTTCCCCGATATGTCCTTGTACGGCGCGCGATAAAAAACGCTTATCCTGACCGAACGAAAGCCCGCTTGTATAGTTCCCGCGATTGTACGTACGCTTTAAATCAGACAACGCGTTCAAACGGGTTTCTTTTGGTTCGCCGTCAAGAATAGCGCGATAATAAGCCACCGCCGAAGCTACGTATTCAGGTCTTCTCATTCTGCCCTCTATCTTAAAAGAGAGCACGCCTGCATCGAGATATTTTTGAATTTCTTCCCCTACGCAAAGATCGGAAAGAGAAAGCGCGTAGGCTTTTTCTTCGTAGCCCGTTCTATTCCAACGGTACTGTTTTCTACACGGCTGTTTGCACCGACCGCGATTACCGCTATTCCCACCCGCAAACGACGATAAATAGCATTGTCCTGAAAAACACGTGCAAAGCGCGCCCTGTACGAACACTTCCGTTTCGATAAATTTCGCAATTTCACAAATATCGGCGTAGGCGGTTTCACGCGCTAAAATCACGCGAGAAAAGCCACATTCTTTTGCAAACTCCGCGCCAGAAAGATTACAAACGCCCGCTTGCGTGGATAAATGCAAAATAATTTGCGGGTATTTCTCGTGCAAGGCTTTTCCTAAAAGAATATCTTGCAAAATAATCGCATCTGCCCCTTTCGACCAAGCGTATAAAATTTGCTCTTCAAATGCGGATAGTTCTTCGTCTTTAATCGCCGTATTCATAGCGACGTAGACTTTTACCCCGCAAGAATGGGCGTATTTTACGATATCGCAAAACGCCGCTTCGTCAAAATTTCCTGCGTTTTGACGAGCGGAAAAAGCGTTTAAGCCCAAATATATTGCGTTTGCGCCGTGCGCGACGGCGGCTTTGGCGCACTCCATAGTGCCTGCGGGGGCAAGAATTTCTCTCATACTCAGTTTACTCTATTTTTTATCTTCCGATACTTCTCGTGATAAGTTCTTCCGAAGCGTCGTATCCCATACTCTTTAATCGGAAATTACGGGCGGCAACTTCTATAATAATCGCCAAATTCCGTCCCGGACTAACGGGCACGGTAAGCTTAGGAACTTTAATGCCTAAATATTCCACCGTAGAAGCCGTATCGCCTATGCGGTCGTATTCTTTTCCTTGTTGCCAATTTTCAAGCTCGATAACGAGCTGTATGTTCTTTTCGTCTAAAACCGACCCCGACCCGTACATACTTTTCACGTTGATAATGCCAATTCCGCGAAGTTCCATAAAATAGCGGATAATATCGGGAGCAGTTCCGCAAAGTTCGTTAGCGATATCTTTAATAATTACGCTATCGTCGGCAATCAAACGGTGTCCGCGCTTGATAAGTTCCATTGCCGTTTCGCTTTTTCCTACGCCGCTTTTGCCCGTGAGCAAAATGCCAACGCCGAATACTTCCATCAATACCCCGTGTTCGCTTACAGACGGAGCAAGCAAACGGTTTAAGTAAATATACAAATCACTCATTAAGTCGGTGGTGATTTTCGGGCTTTTAAAAATCGGACAAGAAACGGCTTTCGCACACTCTACGAGCTCGGGAATAGCAGGCAAATCACGGCTTAAAATCACGCAAGGAATTTCCCCGTATGCAAAAAGCTTTGATAATTTTTCCGCGCGCTCTTCGCTCGTGAAGGTTTGCAAATACCCCTGTTCGGATAACCCTAACACGATAATTCTTCTATGGTCGAAATAATCGAAAAAGCCCGCAAGTTGTAAGCCCGGCCGTTCGACGCTCATACTCGAAAGGGTCATTACTCCCCTTCCCGTATACACGATTTCCAAGTTTAAATCTGATGCAAATTTTTCAAGCATTACGCTTTGTTGTACGTGTTGATTCATTCGTTTACTCCGTAAAATCCGTATTTATCTATAATTTTTCCGATTGCGTTTTCGTCGTTCGTATACTCAAAAATCACGTCGGCAACTTCCTTTAACCGTTCGTCTGCATTGCCGACCGCTATCCCAAGCCCTGCACGGGCAATCATAGGCGTATCGTTATAATTATCCCCAACGGCCACCGTTTTTTCTAAGGGCACGTTATAATACTTTGCGATATATTCCAGCGCGCTTGCCTTTGAGAAATTTTTATTCGTAATCTCCACGAGAAACGCCGCGCTGTAGGTGACGTAAAATTCTTCGCCGAACGCTTGATTGAGCGTTTGATAGACGGTTTCTTTTTCCCATTCGTCTACGAGC
>CAJGCN010000097.1 GCA_904501815.1 uncultured Clostridia bacterium | reverse complement strand
CAATAGCAAGGATAACCAAGACTAAAAAGTCAAGGGTCAAGGGGAGTATTCCCTTGCGTTATAGGAAGTCCAGAAACTCAGTTTCTGGTCGGGTGCAGGGGTGAAACCCCGCATATCTATGCCCAAGTCAAGCAACCGTAGGTTGCGCTATCTTGCAATCTTTGATTGCACAATCGCCCAAAGGGCGAAAAGACGGAAAACTGCGTTTTCCTATTAAGGGTACTCTATTTCGCCTAACGGCGACTTTTGCCAAAGGGGCGTAAAGGCTCTGCCTTTACAATCCGCAAGGGGATAATCCCCTTGACCCTTGTTTTCTTTAAACTGAAAAAAACGGAAGGTTTTCGGTAAACACTTCCGAATAAAAAAACCGGAGTACAATTTTATGAAATCTATCTTTACGACGAAACGGCTTTGCCGTGCGGGCGTGATTGCGGCTTTATACGTTGCTTTGACCTATGCTTTTGGTGGGTTATCCTACGGCGGATTTTTACAAATCCGACCAGCGGAAGCGTTATGCGTATTGCCGCTTTTTTATATAGAAGCAATCCCTGCGCTTTGGATAGGCTGTATGCTCTCGAACTTAACTTCCCCATTCCTGTTTTACGACGTCGTGTTCGGTGCACTCGCTACCTTGCTTGCTTCGATAATCACGTATCTGGTAGGCGTATTTTTCAAAAAACACGGCGCAAGACTCTTTTTCGGCGGGCTACCGCCCGTACTCGTCAATGCGTTCGTAATCCCCTTAATTATCGTGTTTTTATGCGGGGATACGGGGGGGGCGGAAACGCTCGCAGGCGCGTATTTTTTCTTCGTAGGCTCTATGCTACTCACGCAATCCCTTTGGGTATACGCGCTCGGCGCACCCTTATATTTTGCCGTTAAACGCATAGAAGAACGGAAATTGTTGAATTAGTAAGGGTTAAGGGGAATATTCAAAAACCTAACGAAAAAGGTCAAGGCAAACGCCTTGACCTTGTAATTTTTTTTCTGAAAACTTAGGAAATAACCCAAGCTAAGATATGGCTTAAAGGATTGTCGTGGAAAAGCCCGCCGACGAATAACGTTTGGTCCATAAGTTCCGTGATGCCCGCCGAAGAGAAAACCGAAAGGATCGCAAGGATTAAGCATACGAACAACCCGCCTTTGATAAAGCCGAGCACCGCGCCTAATAATGCGTTGATTGCGCCTACGATAGGAATTAAGCTGATAATGCTGTGAAGAACGTTCTTTAATATGTTCAAAATCAGCTTGCAAAGGAAGAATAAAACTACGCCCGCAATAAGCCCGATGGCAAACGAAGCAATCTTACCGCCCGTCACCATTGCAAGCGTCGTACCAGGTTTAACGCTCTTACTTGCAAATTCGTCTACGAGCGCATCCGCAATAAAGCTGGGTACGGATACCCCTTTCAAAGCGTCTTTAATACCGTTTGCCGAAATGTCAATGTTAAAACCTGCAACGTCTTCGAGTTTGTTGGAGATAGATTTTTCAAGCACTCCTTCCAACCCGAATAATCCGCCCGTTAAGTCGGCGAATTGGTCGGCGAGTGAAAACGCCACGACGATTGCGATAATCGTCGTTAAGAAACCGAAAAGACTGCGAACGAAGCCTTTTTTTGCGCCGCCGAGCGTGAAAATCAGCAACACTATGGCGGCTAAGCCGTCGAAAATGTAAGCCATTGAAACCCTCCTTTCAAAAAGCGGTTCGGTATACTATATCCGTTCGGCAGAGAATTTATTCCGCGCGCGTTATGTATGGTAAATACCGACCTTTTTTATTATAGCATATTTTTTAAGAATGTTCAAGTGTTTTCACAAAAAATTTTTTAAGAGTATGAAAACTTCTCAAAAAGTCAATCATCTACGTGGAAAATTGTTTGTGAGAGTGAAAAAATGGAATACGCGTTTAACGTATATAATAAATTCGCCGCTGACGGCGCGGCAATGTCGGTGGAAAAGTTTTTAAGTGTGGCGAATGAGCGCCGAGAAGAAACATACGGGGCAGGGGCGAGTTTAACGCTTGCGCCTGTCGTTTTATGCGTGGGGAGCGACCTTGCTATCGGGGATTGCTTAGGTCCGATTACGGGGTCAATGCTAAAACGAAAAACGCAAGGGTTGCCGACGTTTATCTACGGCACTCTTTCCGCGCCCGTCACGGCAAAAGAAATTCGGTATATGCGCAAATTTTTAAAAGAAACGCACCCCCGTTCGCCCGTGATTGCGGTGGATGCCGCCGTTGGTGGGGAAGGGGATATCGGACTGATTAAAATTTCCGATACTCCCCTTCGTCCGGGCGCAGGCGCAAACAAAAATCTCGGCACGGTCGGGGATCTTTCTGTGATGGGTATCGTTGCGGAAAAATCCGTTGCAAACTACGCGCTTTTAAATCAAACTCGATTAAATCTCGTTTATAAAATGTCTGAAATCATCTCCGACGCGCTCGCTAATTTATTATACGAAAAAAGAAAATAATTGGTTAGCGTTTACGGTTAATAACCGCCCGTTATTCAAATATACAAGCTTGCATAAACGAAAAGCTATCCACTTATCCACAAAGCAAACGAACGTTTGGGGATAAATAAGTCTTAAAAGACAAAATTCGACAAGAAAAATAGGTCAAGTTTTCCACAATTTAAGGGTTTATCCACAAAAAAAGCCAAAGAAAAAGTCTTTAATAAACGAAGAAAGGGACGAGTTATCCACAAAATTCAGAGAAAAAGACATAGTTTTCCATTAAAAACCAAAATTCGACCCCGTGCGAGCTAAACCGCGCGGGGTTTTATCCACAATTCCCTTTTTTGCGTTGTGGAGAAGGTAGCCTTGTCCACAAACGCTTGTGTTTTTAGGGGAAAATTAGCGTGATGCGTAGATGTATAGAGCGAAAGATTATAAATTTATAAGATAAGGGACAACGTTCCTTGACCTTTGTTAAGGGTCTTGCTTTTCGGTCATAAATTTCCAGTAGCGGACGGGCATATACGATTTCATTTGTCGGGTGTTTTTGCGCTCGGGGATGGCAATACAGTCGTAGTATTTTTTCCAAAGCCGTGCAAAACCGTCTTCTTGGTCGGTTAAGTAAATTTCCGCGCCCGTAGGCGTGGCGCAAAGTCGCCATTCTTTGCCGTTGTATACCCCCGCAAAACGGCGTTTGGTGTCGTGTATAATAAACGCTACGGTTTTAAACCTTGCAATAAAATGTGGCATTATCAGCTCTACTATATCGTGATCGGGCGCGCAAGGGGCGTAAAATACCCCGTTTTTCGTTTCCTGAAAGCGCAGAAAGCCCTTTAAGTTATGCGTTTCCGCGCCCACTTTTTGTTTTAATTCGATTGCCCTGCGTGCGCTTGGCTCGGAGAGTTGTTGACGGACGGGCGCATTGCTTTTGACGAGCAGTCGGATATACTCGAACGCGATTTGTTCTTTTTCTTCGTGATTAGAGCGTAGAATACAATCCAGCTCGTAAGCGGACAGAGTGTCGATAGATAGAATTTTTTTTACTACCCGTTGTGCTTTTATCGGGTCGGTGAGAACGTCGCGCCAAGTATCGCCTAAGCCCGTTTGCAGGTTTGGCAAGGAAAAAAGATAGGCGCGTTCGTCTTTCCACGCTTCGAACACGGCGGTAAAGAAACATTCAGGACTTCCGTCCACGTAGTAAAGATTACGCATAGTTGCTCCTTTTGGGAATTAGTAGAGATTGCCACGCTCCACTTTGTTTCGCTCGCAATGACAAGCACGGGAAGTCCAGAAACTCAGTTTCTGGTGGGGTGCAGGGGTGAAACCCCGCATTAACGGACTTCAAAAAGCAACCACAGGTTGCGCTATTTTCGCCCTTTGGGCGATTGCGTGGCAAAGCCACGAGAAACGGAAAGCAAAGCTTTCCTATTAAGGGGACTGTTTCGTGGGCTCTGCCCACACCCGCAAGGGGATAATCCCCTTGACCCTTTTTGATAAGGGTTATAATTGTCCGGTTAGTACGGTTATAGCAGTTTCCTTAGTGGAGTTTAGTAGAAATTTTTCCTTAATGGCGGGCGGGAGTATGCCGTGCTCGAAAAAAGAGAGCTGTTCAGCGTTGTCCGTGCGTTCGGCAAGAGTAAGACGGAGCTTGACCGTTTGCGGGTCGTCCGAGCCGTAGAATTTTCCTGCGCAGGTGATGAAATGCTTCGCGCGTTTTAATACGATACGCATTTTTTCAAGATGTTCGAACCGTAAAGTGGCGTATTTGCGCGCGCTTACGATTTTATACGCGCTACGCGCGCCGATACCCGGTACGCGTAATAATTGTTCTACGCTCGCCGTGTTGATTTCAACGGGGAAAAATTGCATATTCTTTAACGCCCAAGCGCATTTCGGGTCGTATTCCATTGGTAAATCTTCCTCTTCTCGTAGGAGTTCTTCGCTTGAAAAGCCGTAAAAACGCAAAAGCCAGTCCGCTTGGTATAGCCTATGCTCTCGTAGCAACCCTGCCGTTTTGTTCGGCAATAACGGGTCTTGCACAACGGGAATATACGCGGAATAGTATACCCGCTTTAAATCAAATTTTTGATACATTGCTTGCGTAAGGCGCAGGATTTTTCCGTCCTTTTCAGGCGACGCGCCTACGATCATTTGCGTTGTTT
>CAJGCN010000096.1 GCA_904501815.1 uncultured Clostridia bacterium | reverse complement strand
TCGCAGTCGCTTACGCTCCTTCACAATGACACGATAACAGTCATTGCGAGCGAAACGAAGTGGAGCGCGGCAATCTAACGGAAAGCAAAGCTTTCCTATTCAGGGTACTATATTTCGCCTAACGGCGACTTTTGCCAAAGGGGCGTAAAGGCTCTGCCTTTACAATCCGCAAGGGGCAACGCCCCTTGACCCTTTAACATTCACAAAAGCAAAAAACGCAGGGATACTGCGTAAAAATAAAGAAAAAATATTTTAAGATACTTTGGAGGTATTTATTATGGTAAAAATGAGACTTTTCAGAATGGGCGACAAAAAGAACCCTATCTATCGTGTAGTCGTTGCAGACAGCAGAAAGGCTGCTACGGGCGAATACATTGACTGTATCGGACACTACGTTCCTACGACCAACCCCGCTACGCTTGACATTAACGTAGAGCTTGCGAAAGATTGGCTTAAAAAGGGCGCGCAACCCACCGAAACGGTTAAGAACTTGCTCGTGAAGACGGGTGCGATGGAAAAATCCGAAAAACTCAGCCCTTCGAAAACGAAGGCAAAGAAATCCAATAAATAATTTTTCTTGCGCTCTTGAACGGGCTAAAAGAAAAAATTTGGAGAAAAAAGTATGTTGGATTTAATCAAATACATTGTAAATCAATTCGCGGAGAATAAGGATGCCGTCGAATACACGGAAACGGAAAAAGACCGTGTTATTGAAGTGGTAATCACCCTTCCTTCGTCGGATATGGGCAAAGTAATCGGTAAGCAGGGCAAGATTGCCAAAGCGATGAGAACGCTCGTTCGCGCGGCAACCCCCAAAACGAGTAAAAGATACGTCGTGGAAATCCGTGAAAAGGACGGAAACGCCGTAGATACCGACGGAGAAACGGAAGCTGAATAATTCGCGTATACCGTTTTTAAAAGGCTTTCGTTAAGAAAGCCTTTTTGCGCTTACGCAAAGGGATATTTTCCCATAAGGAGCAACGCAATGGAACGACTCGTCATCGGCGAAGTATTAAAACCGCAAGGCATACGCGGAGAACTGAAAATCAAAACGTACACCGATTTCCCCGAAACGGTGAAAGAGTTTAAAACGGTGTATATCGACGACCAGCCTTATAAAATTTTGTCTTTCCGCACCGACGGCAAAGGGGCTGCGTATTTAGGCTTACGCGGTATTCCCGACCGCAACGCGGCGGAGCTTTTTCGCGGTAAAAAAATCGAAGGGGACAGAGAAGACGCGCCCGAGCTCGACGAAGGCACGTATTATATCGTGGACCTACTCGGGCTTTCTTGTGAAACGGAAAGCGGGGAATTTTTAGGCACGCTCGTGGACGTTATCAACCTTTCTTCGGATATTTATACCATAGAAAAAGCAGGAAAGAAAATACTCTTTCCTGCCGTAAAAGGGGTCGTTAAAAAGGTAGATATCCAAAACAAAAAAATGATTTTGGACAAAACGGTTTTCGACCAAATCTCCGTCGATTAATTTTTCGGTTTCATTTGCCGTAAAAGCCTGTCAAGTACTCCCGTTTTCGTCAAGGCGATTAGCGAAGCAATCGCAATCACCGCGTCGAACGGCACGTACAGGCATTGATAGATAAACGAATATAAAAACGCGTTTTCTATCCCTAACACGGGCAATTCTTCCACGTATCCCGCGTTAAAGAAAATAACGCCCGATAATAAATGGAAAGCAAACCGCAAGAAAAATACGCAAACCGCGCCCAGAACGAGCGGAGCAACAGCTTTTTCCTTGCGCGGAATACGCCGAAACAGACCCATCACGCCAACGCTTGCAAAGGGCAAAAGGTAGTCGAGAAAGAAGGTCGCAGGGGTTAAAATATACGGGCTTTCGATAAAATTCAGCAGACCGTGAATAAGCCCTACGAGCAAACCGTCGGCAACCCCGTAGCAGTAGGAAAACACCAAAACGGGCACGAAAGAAGCGAATGTGATCGAGCCACCGCTGGCAAAGATTTTGAATTTTATCACGGCAAGCGTAAACGAAACGCAAATGCAAATGCCCGCAAACGCGAGTTTTTTCGCGTCGTGCTTTTTGTTGCTACCGCCGATAAATCCAATCACCGCGAGCAGTAAAATTACCGCTCCGACGGAGATCCATTTGATGATTTCCGTAGTCTTTTCGCTTACGGATAAAAGGGAATAAAGAAACATAAAAAACCTCCTACTCCGTCATGCGTATCTTTCGAAGAAAAGAAACGCCCGCTTCAAAGGAAAAAGCGGGTGTAAAAAAGCCAACGAAAAACTTTCGCTATCAATCTCTCGCTCAAGGATTACCTTGCCGATTCCAATGGTATAATCTCAGCCCTAATAGAGCACCCACGACGGATAAATTAAATTTTGTAAGAATATTATAATACGTTTAAGGCTTTTTGTCAAGAAAATAACGCCGAAAAGGAGAAAAAAATGAGCTACGATTTCTACGCCTACTTAGACAGAATGAAATACATTAAGCGTTGGCAGTTAATGCGCTCGGAACGCGAAGAAAACATAATGGAACATTCCCAAAGCGTTTCTTTGTTAGCGCACGCGCTTGCCGTCATTCGCAATAAACTGTTCGGCGGAAGCGTAGACGTGGGGAAAACGGTCTTGCTCGCCTTGTATCACGAAACGGGCGAAGTGATGACGGGGGATTTGCCTACGCCGATTAAATATTATAATAGGGAGCTTCAAAACGCTTATAAAAGCCTTGAAAAAACCGCTTGTGAAAAAATGATTTCTATGCTCCCCGACGAGATAAAGGAAGAAATTTCCCCTTATGTTCTTGCCGACGAACAAAGCGAAGAATATAAAATCGTCAAGGCGGCGGATAGACTTTCGGCGTATATTAAATGCTTGGAAGAGCTTCGTTCGGGCAACGGTGAGTTTTCCAAAGCCAAAAAGAGCATAGAAGAAGACCTGCGCGCAAGAAACTTGCCCGAAGTAGAATACTTTTTCGAGAAATTTATTCCGTCTTTTTCCTTAACGCTCGACGAGCTTGGCGGATTTTAAACTCCCGTTCGTTTCCTAAACAGGAAAAATTCACCTGTTTTTCAAAAAACGATAAAAAAATCAACGAAAAATTAGCGTATACTATAAGCAAAGGAAGAAAAACTTTTTTTGTTTTCTACGGAGAATGATATTATGAAAAAAATCACTAAAATCCTACTTTCTCTTTTCTGCGCTTCCACGCTCACGCTCGGCTTTGCTTCTTGCGAGCTTGCAGGCGGTGTGGCGAGCAAATCTGCCTATGAAATAGCGGTAGAAAACGGCTTTAAAGGCACGGAAGCGGAATGGCTCGCTACCCTTTCTAACGGAAAGTCTGCCTACCAAATCGCTGTCGAGAACGGTTTTAAAGGAACGGAACAAGAATGGCTGATTAGCTTAAAAGGCGCGGACGGAAAGGATGCAGAAGCCGTTGACCCGTACGCGGCGTATCAAAATGCGATTGCGAACCAAGCGTTTAGCGGTAGCTATGTGGAATTTTTAGAACAGTTTTTTAACGGGGATATTCAGCCCGTTAACGACACCGAACGCCTTGCGCATAATATAATGTCCGTCGTTGGTGTTTATTGTAGCTTTACCCCCAAAACGAGCGGTGGAATTTCTATCGGCACGGCGCAGTCCGCGTCGGCAGGTTCGGGCGTGGTGATTGACCTTGACAAAGAAAACGGCAACGCCACGATTATCACGAATTATCACGTTATCTACGATTCGAAGGCGCAAGGCGACGGTATTTCTTCGTCCATTTCTTTATATCCTTACGGTAGCGTAGTCGATTACGGCTCTGAGAACGCTACGCACGGAATAAAAGCCACCTACGTCGGCGGGGCAATGGACTACGATATCGCCGTTTTAAAAGTTTCGGGGAGCGAAGTGTTGAAAAACAGCGCGTTGGAAGAAGCAAAGATCGGCAATTCGGATACCTGCACGGCAGGTGAAAACGTGTTCGTAATCGGCAACGCAGAAGGGGACGGCTTATCCATCACCGACGGCGTGTTGTCTGTGGAAAGCGAATATATCACGATGGACTCGACGAGCGGTTCTGGGGAAAAAGTGAAATACCGCGTAATGCGTACGAGCGCGGCGGTCAATCACGGCAATTCGGGTGGGGCAATGTTCGACGCGAGCGGACGGCTGATCGGAATCGTCAACGCCAAAAACGTGGAAGACGACGTAGAAAATATGGGCTACGCGTTGCCCGTGAATAACGCGATTGCCGTAATGAACAACGCTCTTGCGAACAACGGACAGGTAAAAAGGGCAATGCTCGGAATTTCCGTGCAAACGATAGAATCCAAAGCGGTCATCAACGAAAACGGCAAGCTCGTCATCACCGAAAAATGCCAAGTGGCAGAGCCTTTGCAAAAAGGGGTGGCGGCGTACGGTTTGTTGAAAGAAGGGGATATTTTAAAATCCATTACGCTCCTTGATGCCAAAGGAACGGTGGTAAACACCCTTGCCATTACCCGTTTGCACCAAGTAGGCGATTTATTGCTCGACGCACGGCTCAACTATAAAGCCAAGCTCACGGTGGAAAGAAAGGGAGTGAAAACGACGGTGGAAATTAAGTTCGATAAAGAAAGTTATTTCGATTTATATTAAAAAGCGAAACGCACGCGAACGTACGCGTGCGTTTTCTCATAAGCTTGACAAAGGGCTGAAAATAGT
>CAJGCN010000095.1 GCA_904501815.1 uncultured Clostridia bacterium | reverse complement strand
TTTCGACCCGTTCGCCATATTATCAATATTCACGCCCGCCTGCGAGAACGCCGAAGTGATTTGCGAAAGCATATTGGGTATGTTTTTATGCATTACGCAAACGCGCGCAAAGGAAGTATGAGGCAAGGACACGGACGGGAAGTTTACGCTGTTAACGATATTTCCGTTCGTGAGATATTCGTCGAGCTGGTTGCCCGCCATTAACGCGCAATGGTCTTCCGATTCCATCGTTGAAGCGCCCAAGTGCGGAATAGCGATAATCCCGTCTACGCCAACCGTTTCGTCGGTGGGGAAGTCCGTCACGTATTTTGCAACCTTTTTCGTTAAGATAGCGTCCTTTAAATCGGAAGCGTTGACAAGATCCGCACGGGCAAGATTAATAATCTTCACGCCGTCTTTCATCATATCCAACGTCTTTTTGCAAATCATTCCTTTGGTTTGGGGAGTAGCAGGCACGTGCAAAGTGATATAATCGCACGTTCTGAAAATTTCTTCGTAGGTCGCAGCTTGCTTGACGGACGGCGCTAAGCTCCACGCCGCGCGGGGAGTGATGTACGGGTCGCAACCGACCACCGTCATACCGAGCGCAGTCGCCGCGTTTGCCACCATACCGCCGATTGCGCCAAGCCCGATTACGCCGAGTGTTTTGCCCATCAATTCGCTTCCCACGAACGCGCTCTTACCCGCTTCTACGGCTTTGGCAACGTCCGCTTCGCCTTGCAAAGAATTTACCCAAGAAATACCGCCCACGACGTCGCGCGAAGCCAAAATCAACGCGCACACGGCAAGCTCTTTCACGCCGTTTGCGTTCGCGCCAGGCGTGTTAAATACCACGATTCCACGCTTCGTACATTCGTCTACGGGGATATTGTTGACCCCTGCGCCGCTTCTTACGATAGCCTTTAACGACTCGGGGAATTGCATATCGTGTAATTTAGCGGAACGCACCATAATTCCGTCGGGATTTTGCACGTTTTCGCCGATTTCGTAGCCTTTTCTTTCAAAAACCGCCGTACCGATTTTCGCGATTTTGTTCATTAACAAGATTTTTTTCATACTTTACTCCTTCGGATTTTCGTCTGCGAATTTTTTCATAAACGCGACGAGTTTTTCAACGCCTTCGTAGGGCATTGCGTTATAAATCGAAGCGCGCATACCCCCTACCGAGCGGTGTCCTTTCAAATTCTTTAAGCCAGCCGCATCCGCTTCCTTTGCGAACTTCTTATCAAGTTCTTCCTTACCCGTCACGAACGTCACGTTCATCATAGAACGGGAATCCTTTTCAACGGGCGCAACGTAGTAGCTTTGCCCGTCTAAATAGTCATACAGTAAAGCGGCTTTTTTCTGGTTGCGTTTTTGCATTTCTTTAAGCCCGCCAAGCCCTTCAATCCATTCGAGCACGAGCTTTAAAATATAAATGCAATAGCACGGCGGTGTGTTATACATAGACCCGTTATCCGCCATTACCTTATAATCGAGCATAGTAGGGGTTTCCGCTCTTGCGTTGCCGAGCAAATCTTCTCTTACGATTACGACGGTCAGCCCTGCCGCCGACATATTTTTTTGCGCGCCCGCATAAATAACGCCGAATTTCTTCACGTCTACGGGTTCGCTTAAAATACAAGACGACAAATCCGCCACGAGCGGAATTTCGCCCGTTTCAGGGATATAAGGGAATTTCGTACCGTAAATGGTATTATTAAAGCAAATATGCAAATAATCGGCATCCGAAGACAGGTCGGCTTTGCTGATTTTAGGCACGAACGAGAAATTCGCATCCTTCGAAGAAGCTATCGCTTTGGCTTCGCCGTATTTTTGCGCTTCCTTATACGCTTTGGTGGAGAACTGCCCCGAAAGAATATAATCTGCTTTTTTATTCTTATTCATAAAGTTCAAAGGTACGGCAGCGAACTGCGTAGACGCCCCGCCCTGCAAGAACAACACCTTATAATTTTCGGGAATTTCCATTACTTTACGGAGCAACGCTTCCGCTTCGCCGATAATTTTCTCATAGACGGGAGATCGATGGCTCATCTCCATCACGGACATACCGCTGTCTTGATAATTCGTCATCTCCGCAGCAGCTCGTTCCAACACTTCGAGCGGCAACATAGACGGTCCAGCTGAAAAATTAAACACTCTTGCCATAACAAATCTCCTATATAGTTATATATTTATTGATATTGTTTTACATTATATCACTTTTTTCTTTATTTTTCAAGGATTTAAACCCACTTTTTTCGATTTTAATTTACATTTTTATTTACATTTTCGATTACTATATAATTAGGAAGTCCAGAAACTCCCTAATACGGGTCAAAGGACGTTTTCCCCTGCGGATTGTAAGCGCTAAGCCTTTACGCCCTTTGGGCGATTGTGCGGCAAAGCCACAAAAAGCGCAACCTACGGTTGCTTTCCTTTGTCCGTTAATGCGGGGTTTCACCCCACACCCCACCAGAAACTGAGTTTCTGGACTTCCTATTAAAGCAGGCTAAAAAAGAAAAGCCCCTTTCAAGAGCTTTCCCTTATTGCTTTCATTATAGCGTTGCCGCCATTACTGCTTTAATGGTATGCATACGGTTTTCCGCTTCTTCAAAAACGATAGACTTTTCACTTTCGAATACTTCGTCCGTCACTTCCATTTCGCTTACGCCGAATTTTTCGCCCATTTCCTTGCCGATTTTCGTTTTTAAATCGTGGAATGCGGGCAAACAATGCATAAACACCGCGTTAGGCGCAGCCATATCCATCACCGCTTTATTCACTTGGTACGGCGAAAGTTCTTGAATACGTTCTTTCCAAACGTCTTCTGGTTCGCCCATAGACACCCAAACGTCCGTATAAATTACGTTCGCGTTTTCCACCGCTTTTTTCACGTCCGTTTCCAGCGACACCGACCCGCCCGAACCTTCCGCGAGTTTTCGACATTCTTCCACAAGCTCAGGCGCAGGGAAATATTTTTCGGGTGCGCACGCAACGAAATCTAAGCCGAGTTTCGCACAGCCTACCATTAACGAATTGCCCATATTATACCGCGCATCACCCATATACACGAACTTAATCCCCTTTAACCGACCAAACCGTTCTTTAATCGTGAGCATATCCGCAAGGATTTGCGTAGGGTGGTATTCGTTGGTAAGCCCGTTCCAAACGGGTACTTTGGAATATTTCGCAAGCTCTTCGACAATCTCTTGCCCAAACCCGCGATATTCAATCCCGTCGTAAATCGACGAAAGCACGCGAGCAGTATCGGCAATACTTTCTTTTTTCCCGATTTGCGAACCTTGCGGGTCGAGATAAGTGACCCCCATACCGAGATCGCGCGCGGCGACTTCGAAACTGCAACGGGTACGCGTACTCGTCTTTTCAAAAATCAACGCGATATTTTTGCCTTTGCAAAGCTCGTGGGGTTTGCCTAAGCGTTTTCTTTGTTTGAAATAAGAGGCAAGGTCAATCAGTTTCTCGATTTCTTCCGTTGAAAAATCTAAGAGTTTTAAAAAATCTTTACCTTGTAAAAAGTTTACTTTTTTCATAATTTTATTCTCCCTTTACCGCTCGTTTAATAATCTCCACGCCTTTTTTGAGTTCTGCCCAACCGATATTCAGCGCAGGCAATAATCTCAGCTTTTGCTTGGCTTTTATCGGCAACGCACCCGCTTGCATACACGCTTTCAATACTTCGTCTACAGGCTTTTTCGTTTGTATTCCTATTATAAGCCCTAAGCCCGAAACGCTTTCTACGCCGTCTGCGCCTTCGAGTTCTTTAAAAATGTACGCGGATTTTTCCCGAACTTCTTTTAATAAATTTTCGTCAACACGCTCTAAAACGGAAATCGCCGCCGCGCACGCGATCGGGTTTCCGCCGAACGTCGAGCCGTGCGTACCGTGCGTGAGCGTGTTTTGCGCGCGTTCGAACAAAATCGCCGCGCCGATAGGCAAACCGCCCCCAAGCCCTTTCGCCGTCGTTAAAATATCAGGTTGTACGCCGTATTGTTCGTAGGCATACAGCGTGCCCGTTCTGCCGTTGCCCGTTTGCACTTCGTCGAAAATCAAGAGCATATTTTTTTCTCTGCAAAGTTTTTCCACGCCTTTGACGAACGCAGGGTCGAGCGCCATAACGCCCCCTTCCCCTTGCACGAGTTCCATCATCACCGCCGCGCAGCCGTTTTCTTCCGAAAGCGTTCTCACGCTGTCTAAATTATTCGCTTCCGCAAAGACGAACCCGTCCGTAAACGGATGAAAATACTGATGAAATACGTCCTGTCCCGTTGCGGAAAGAGTAGTCAGCGTTCTGCCGTGAAAACTGTTTTTCAGCGTGATAATCGTAGACCTGCCCCCGCCGTTTTCTTCAAGCGACCATTTTCTTGCAACCTTAATCGCACATTCATTCGCTTCCGCGCCCGAGTTGCCGAAGAAGACTTTTTTCGCGCCCGTACGCTGACAAAGCATTTCCGCAAGCGTTGCGCAAGGCTCGGAATAATACAAATTCGACGTATGCTGAATTTTATCCAGCTGCGCCATTACCGCGTTTTTCACGCCGTCGTCGGCAACGCCGAAGCTGTTGACGGCAATTCCCGTCGCCAAGTCGATATATTCTTTGCCGTTTTCGTCGTAGACGAGCGAGCCTTTGCCCGAAAGGAGCGCAAGGTCGAAGCGAGCGTACGTATCCGCAACGTACGTCTTATCTTTTTCTTTGAGATTAGTCGTCATTTTT
>CAJGCN010000094.1 GCA_904501815.1 uncultured Clostridia bacterium | reverse complement strand
TTCTTTTAAAACGATCTGCATTAAATCTTCGTGAAATAACTTTCCTTCGTATTCGTCGCCTGCATAAACGAGCACGGTTTGACCGTCTACCGTCGTGGATACGTATGAAAATTTATACGTGCCAGCTAAGCCCGTATCTCCGCAAGCGGTGAACCCGAACGCGAAGAAAATAACCGCCAACAGCGAAATGAAAAAAAGTTTGCATTTTTTCATAAGATTTTCTCCTGCTCAAAACAAATATTATTTCTTTTTAAGAACGAACCTTGCTCCGTGAGATTCGTATTGAAGAGTGCCGTCTTTATACATAGCACCTTCGCTTTTATTTCCCCTTTGTATCACTACTAAAATCCAACCTTCATATTCAGGACCAGACACCGAGCCGTCCATCGTTTCATAAGTCCCTTCGTATTGCTCCGCTACTTGCAACACCCCGTTTACGTAAGCTTTTTGAACGAACGAGAATTTCCCTTCGTCGCTGAGCGAAATGGTCATCATCCCTTCGGGAACGGTGATACCCGCATATTCGTCGCCTACGTAATATCTGGTGTTATCGTCCAACAAATAGTAAAATTCGTAGTAGCCTACGACGGAAGTATCTTCTTTCTTGCCCGAGTCCCCGCTTTCCTTTTCAAGAATACACGTGCCTACGCCTTCCATAGGAAATTCAAGAACGCCGTCTTTAAGCGTATACGTTCTCGACGCTTCGCCTACTTTAATTTTTATCTTGTTTCCGCTTGCTTTTTCCCAAGAAGCTTCTTCCGTATGCGGAGTTCCCCCTTCTTCGTCTATCATAATTAAAGTAAATCTTCCGTTGCTTTCCAACTTAATCGTTATAAAATCTTTGGGTATCACTATTCCCATATATTCCGATTCGGGAAGAATAATTTGTTCCTGTCCGCCAACTTCTACGGTTAAGTGGACGAATTTGTACGTGCCTTCCAAGTCCTTTTCGCTCTCATCCCCGCAAGAAACGAAGCTAAACGCCCCTACGATTACCGCCAACAGCGAAAGGAAAAACGCTTTGATTTTGTTCATAATTTTCACCTGTCCTTTTATTATTTTAAACGTCGTTGCGAGCTTTTTTCGCAAAAATCGTCGCACTTCGTTTATAATATATATTATAGTATACGCGCGTGCGTTTGTCAAGCGTTTAAACTCAACTCTTGTTCGTTAAACCGTATTCTTTTGCAAGCTTTGCAAAAAGTGGCAACGCCCGTTCAATCGTTTGCGTCTGCACGCAATACGCAATACGCACGTAGCCCTTACAGCCGAAGTCGTCAGCGGGAACGAGCAAAAGTTCGTATTTTTTCGCCCGCTCGCAAAAAGCGTAAGCATCCCCTTCCGCCGATTTCATAAACAGATAAAAAGCGCCGTCGGGATATACGCACTCAAACCCGCAAGCCGTCAAGCCTTCGTAAAGCAAATCGCGGTTGCGCTTATACACGCTCAAATCCGCCGTCAGTCCGTCGCAAGCCGCCGCCACCCGTTGAAAGAGCGCGGGCGCGCACACGTAGCCGAGCGACCTGCCCGCCCCGCATACCGCCGCGTATACGGCTTTTGCGTTCTCTGCTTGGGGATTGACTAAAATATACCCGATTCGCTCGCCCGGCGCGGAAAGGGATTTGGAATAAGAATAGCAAACGATAGAGTTTGGATAATAGTTCGTGATAAAGGGTACGACGGTTTGTTTATCGTAGACGAGTTCACGATACGGCTCGTCGGAAATCAAGAAAATGGGCTTGCCGTATTCTTGGGATTTTCTCGTTAAAACCTCCGCTAATTTTTTAACGGTATTCTCGCCGTACACCACTCCCGACGGGTTGTTCGGGGAATTGATTAACAGTCCTTTCGTACGCGGCGTAATCGCTTGTTCGAGCGCGGAAAAATCAGGCTGTAAGTTTTTATCCGAAGATAACGCCACGAGCTTTGCCCCTGCTCCTTCTACGAATACTTTATACTCGGTAAAATACGGCGCAAAGGTGATAAACTCGTCCCCGTCTTCTTTGAGTGCGTGAAAGGTAATCGTAAGACTTGCCGCCGCGCCACAGGTCATATACAGGTCGTCGCCCGATACTTGCGCGCCGAACCGACGGCGTAAATTTCCTGCGATTTGTTCGCGCACCCCTTTATCACCTTGCGCGGAAGTATACCCGTGCAACGCAACGGACGGGGTTTCGTCTACGAGTTGTTTAATCGTTTGATTGACTTGCTCAGGCGCAGGAACGGACGGATTGCCGATAGAAAAATCGAACACGTTTTCCCTGCCGATTTCTTCCCCGCGCTTTTTCGCGTATTCGAAAATTTCTCTGATTACCGAGCGTTTACTGCCAAGCTCGTACATTTTTTGGTTAAGCATCATACACCTGCCTTTTATTGTAGTTTTTTTGTAATTTCTATAAAAAATTCTTTGCTCCATAAATCCAGCTTGGATTTATCTTTAATAAACGGAAATACGTCCTGTTTTGCTTGCGCAAAATCCATATTAGAAAATCTTTCGTTTAGCAAGCTTTTTAAGTTATCGATAGTAAGCTCGTAATCTTCCGAAATATATTTCGATTGCACTAATTTTTCTTTTAAATTCACGAGATTTACCTTTGCGCCCATCGCCAAAAAGAATACGTAATCGTAAAAATCTCTACCCTTTACTCTGGTTTTCCAATTTCGGCATAAACAAGCGTGAATTTTACCCGCAAAAAGAGACGGCATATCGTAAAGCTTTACTTGATAGGGCGAGGGTAATAAATTAAATTTGGTTTCATACGTTGCGCCAACAGGCGGATTTACGTCCACTTCAAACTTGATTTTGATGACTTCTTCTCTATTGATGATTTTTGCATCTTCAACGTCTTCGTAAAAAGTCAAGATATGCTCTTTTGTGTTTCCTTTCAAAAACGCCGACTTAACGTTTGAATCAACGGACTTTTCTTTTTCGGCAACGTCAAAGTTAAGACCCAACGACTTCGTTTCATTTTCAATATACGAGAAATATTTCGTTAAATCAAAATCAGGATTTTGCGAAAGAAGCGAAAAATCTAAATCTTCACTAAATCTATCTAATCCGTAAAAAATTCTAAGCGCCGTCCCCCCGTAAAAAGCAGCTTCTTTAAAAAATCCCCCGCGCGAAAGCCCGCACAGTACAATTTCTTGCACAATTTCTTTAATTGCGTTTTTTTTATCTTCCACGCTTTTAATAGAATATTTTGACAACATTTGCGTTAAAACTTGTTGCATACTATTTTTCTTCCTTCATAAGCTTTACTAATAAATTTAGATTTTTCGACCGATACAACGGAGCAATCTTTATTATATTTTCTTTGTTTAAGCGACGAAAAGCTTCTTGGTCAATTCTTAAATCTTCAAAAAGCATTTCTTTAAGCTCGGCAACGTTGTTAACAGGCGGCAAGATATAAAGCTTATCGCAAAACGCTTTTTCCGCCGTTGCCATTTGATAAGAATACGGTCCGTCGGTAAATAAGACTACCCCCCGATAAAACACTTCTTTCGGCACGTCTCTATAAATAAACGTTCCAAAATGATTCGTATACGTTTTTATTTTTCTCTTATTAAAAGTAGCGCAAGTAAACGTATTATAAACGGCTTCGGGAATTAACCCTTGCAACTGCAACACGTAGTCAAACGATAAATAAGACGGTCCGTAGATAAATTGCGCAAGCCGTGAGCCGTGCGCATTCGCGTCCGTTTCGTAAACCCCTTTCACCAAAGGAAATATTTTACCGCTTTTCATATCGCGCGAAATCTTACCTATCGGGTCAGATAGATACGCATACCTTTCTTTAAGTTGTTGCGCCGTAATAATCATTCCTTTTCTCCTGCCAACAAAAGTATAGCATATTATTAAAATAAAATCAACTAATTTTGCCTATTTGCTCCATAAAATTGTATTTTTTGCAATTATTTGGAGCAAATTACTATTTTATACTAAGAAAAAATTTTAAGGGCGGTTTTGCAACCGCCCTTAGTTTTATTTGCTATTTAGTTTCTGGGGTTTTTGATGTTCGCTTGCGCCGCAGAAAGTCTTGCAATAGGCACGCGGTAAGGCGAGCAGGAAACGTAGTCAAGACCGATTGCGTGACAGAATTCAATCGACGAAGGGTCGCCGCCGTGTTCACCGCAAATACCGCAATGCATTGCGGGACGCGCCGCTTTACCGAGCGAAACCGCCATATCCATCAATTTACCAACGCCCGTCGTATCCAATCTTGCGAACGGATCGGATTCGTAAATCTTGTTCGCATAGTAAGCGGGCAAGAATTTACCTGCGTCGTCGCGCGAGAACCCGAAGGTCATTTGCGTTAAGTCGTTCGTACCGAAGCAGAAGAATTCCGCTTCTTTTGCGATATCGTCCGCCGTCAAGCAAGCTCTGGGGATTTCAATCATAGTACCCACTTCGTATTTAAGCGCAACGCCCGAAGCCGCGATTACTTCGTCTGCCGTTTTCACGACGATATCTTTCACGAACTTCAATTCCTTCGTTTCGCCCGTAAGGGGGATCATAATTTCGGGAACGAGCGTCCAGTCGGGGTGCTTCTTCACAACGTTAATCGCTGCCTTGATAACCGCCTTCGTTTGCATAACGGCAATTTCGGGATAGGTGACCGTCAAACGGCAACCGCGATGTCCCATCATAGGGTTAAATTCGTGCAAGCTTGCAATAATATCTTTAATTTGCGCAACCGTTTTGCCTTGCGTAGCCGCGAGAGCCGCGATATCT
>CAJGCN010000093.1 GCA_904501815.1 uncultured Clostridia bacterium | reverse complement strand
TAAAATCGTGCGCGGAATTACCCGCCGTAGCGATATCGTATACGAATACGCAAACGGAAAAGCGGAGTTTGATGAAATAGACGACCCGTTGCCTTTCGATATCAACGCGCCCGTGATTGAAATTGCCGATAGGGATTACGCCTTTTTCTATCGAGATTTAACGGAAGAGTTGGAAAAATACGTAGGGAAAACGGTAAAATTCAAAGGTTTAGTAGCAACGGACAAGCGTTTGCCGATAGGCAACGTCGTCGTGGGACGGCACGTAATGACTTGCTGTGAAGCGGATATCGAATACAGCGGCGTTGCGCTCGTCGTACCTGCAACGCTTGATTTAAAAACGCGGGATTGGATTGAGCTTACCGCAACGATTGAATTTAAAAAGCATTACGTATATAAAGGCAAAGGACCTGTATTAACGGCGTTGGAAGTTAAAAAATGCGAACCGCCCGAAGAACAGCTCGCCACCTTTTATTAAAGAATAAAAAAAGCGAACCTGCTAAAAATAGCAAGTTCGTTTTTTCTTTTAAGCAAATTATTTGGAGCTTTTAGAAACGTTGAAATAATATTCTACGACGTCGCCGTCTTGCATCACGTATTCTTTACCTTCCGAGCGCACTTTGCCTTTTTCCTTTGCTGCGACGATAGAGCCAAGCTCAACGAGAATTTCCCAGTTCACCACGTCGGCGCGGATAAAGCCCTTTTCAAAGTCGGTATGGATTTTTCCCGCCGCTTGGGGGGCTTTCGTGCCGTTGACAATCGTCCAAGCCCGCGTTTCCTTTTCTCCTGCCGTAAGATACGAAATAAGCCCTAATAAAGCGTAGGATTTTTTGATTAAACGGTCCAAACCGCTTTCGCCAAGCCCGAATTCTTCCATAAACACCGCTTTGTCTTCGGCATCCATTTGCGAAAGTTCTTCTTCCGTTTTTGCGCAGATAACGAGTACTTCGCTTCCTTCTTGCGCCGACCATTCTTTTACTTTATTAACGAAATCTAAATCGTTTTCGTCCGTACCCATATCGTCTTCTTTGATATTTGCGGCGTAAATAACGGGCTTCACGGTAAGAAGAAAACAGTTTTTAATAAATTCCTGTTCTCCGTCGGAAAGGGGGAAAGTACGCGCAGGTTTTTCCGATTCTAAATGCGCGTATAATCTTTCTAAAAAGGCGTATTCTTCGGCGGCTTTCTTATCCGCTCCACCACGCGCTTGCACCTTGACCTTATTCATACGGTTTTGCACCGCTTCCATATCCGAAAGAATAAGTTCAAGATTAATCGTTTGAATATCCGTGACGGGGTCGATACGGTTATCAACGTGCGTAATGTTCGCATCTTCGAAACAGCGGACGACGTGTACGATAGCGTCGACTTCGCGAATATGCGAAAGGAATTTATTGCCTAAGCCTTCCCCGCGCGACGCGCCTTTTACTAGCCCTGCAATATCAACGAATTCAATGACGGCGGGCGTAATTTTTTTGCTCGAATACAAAGCGGCGAGCTTATTTAATCGTTCGTCGGGAACGGCGACTACGCCGACGTTTGGTTCAATCGTACAAAAAGGGTAGTTCGCACATTCTGCGCCTGCGTGAGTAATAGCGTTAAAAAGGGTGGACTTACCTACGTTGGGAAGTCCTACGACACCGAGTTTCATAAGTTTTTCCTCATTTTTTAAAGTTTTGCTTTAATTTTTCCCATATATTATAATATAAAATTCAAAAATAATCAAATTAAACTTGCCTAAATTTGAAAAATATGTTATTATATTTTGGAAAAAAAGTAAACGAAAGCGTTTTGGAAGGTATAAAAAATGGACTATAAACAATATATTGCGGAAAAATTGCATATCGACGGCGTTTCAGCGGGTGAAATTGCGGAAACGATTGCGCTTCCCCCGAATTCGGAAATGGGCGATTTTGCGCTCCCGTGTTTTAAATTTGCCAAAGTTTTGCGCAAAAGCCCCGTGATGATTGCCGAAGAATTAAAAAATTCTTTTAAAACGGACGAAGTTATCGGGGAAGTTTCCGCCGTAAACGGGTATTTGAATTTTAAAATCAATAAAGTAGATTTCGTACAGGCAACCTTAAACCTTATTTTAAAAGAAAAAGCAAACTACGGTTCGTCAAACGAAGGGAACGGGAAAACGGTTTGTATCGACTATTCTTCTATCAATATCGCAAAACCTTTCCATATCGGGCATCTTTCTACGACGGTTCTCGGCGGTGCGCTCTACCGTATTTTAAGCTTTTTAGGCTATAAAACGGTCGGGATTAACCATTTGGGAGATTACGGCACGCAGTTTGGGAAACTTATTTCCGCGTATAAGCGTTGGGGGGTAAAAGAAGAAATCGAAAAAGGCGGAATTCGCGCGTTAAACGAATTATACGTGCGTTTTCACCAAGAAGCCGAAGAGCACCCCGACTACGAAGACGAAGCCCGCGCGTATTTTAAGAAAATCGAACAGGGCGACGAAGAATGTCAAGCTCTTTTTAAATGGTTTAAGGAATTGACCTTAAAAGACGTGCAAAAAATTTACGATATGCTCGATATTCGTTTTGATTCGTATGCCGGCGAAAGCTTTTTCTCAGATAAAATGCAACCTATCGTCGAAGAATTAAAAGAAAAAGGCTTACTCCAAGAAAGTCGTGGGGCGCAAGTCGTTGACCTTGAACCGTACGGCATGACGCCTTGTATGATTTTGAAATCGGACGGCTCGTCCTTATACGCCACACGCGATATGGCTGCGGCTACTTACCGTAAAAAAGAATACGATTTTTATAAATGCTTATACGTAGTTGCCTATCAACAAAACTTGCACTTTAAACAATTCTTTAAAGTGTTAGAGCTTATGGGCAAAGACTGGGCGAAAGATCTCGTGCACGTGGCTTACGGTATGGTTTCGCTTGAAGAAGGCACAATGTCTACGAGAAAAGGCAACGTAGTGTTCTTGGAAGACGTTATCAATAAATGTATTGAAAAAGCGTACGCGATTATCGACGAAAAGAACCCCGACCTTGAAAATAAAGCGGACGTTGCGAAAAAAGTCGGCGTAGGCGCAGTCATTTTCGGCGCGCTGTATAACAGCAAGATTAAAGATATCGTATTCTCGTATGATAAAGTGCTCACTTTTGACGGGGAAACGAGCGTATACGTGCAATATACCTGCGCTCGCGCAAATTCGGTGTTGATAAAAGGGGGCGCGCCCGAAACCTTTGAAGTGCCTGAACTTACGGATTCGGAAATCGAGCTTACCAAAGCGCTTGCGAATTTCCCGCAAACGGTCAAGGATGCGGCGGAAAAATACGAGCCTTCGTATATCGCGCGGTTTGCTGTAGACGTAGCGCAAAAATTCAACAAGTTCTACATTGACTGTAAGATTTTATCGGTGGAAAACGAAAAGACGAAAAACTTCCGCCTTGCACTCACGAATGCAACTTGCCAAACCTTACAAAATGCTTTTGGCTTGCTCGGGATAGGTATTCCTGAAAAAATGTAAGTATTTTCCGCTCCTAAAATGGGGCGGATTTTTCATAAAAAATATTTTTTGGAAAATTTTGCTCAAACAGTTTCTTTTTTTCTTTAAATATGTTATGATAAATGATAAGTAGTCCGATAAGATCGGCGTTGCCAAAGAGTAAGTAGGAGAAATGGCGATGGAAGAGAAAATGAGTTTTAGCGAACTTTTAAAGCTCATAGAGCCGAAAAAGACGGGGGATAAAGAATGGTTTTTATCCCTTTTAAACGACGCGGAGCAAAAAGAATACGAAGAAAAAAGAATAGAGGCGGTCATGCAAATATTGCGAATCGTCCGTATTCGTCCGTATTTGAAAAAAATCAAAGCAACGCAAGCGGAAATTGCCCGTATTGAAGAAGGCGAGCGCACGGCGGAAGATTATAGAAGCGTAAAAAATCTGTTAGCGGAAATAGACGGGTTAAAAGCGAAAGTAAACGAGTTTAAACCCTTTTTTGACGAGCCGTATTTCGCAAGAATGGATCTTGTGGATAACGTAGAAGGGTATAACAGCTATTATATCGGTAAAAAAGGGGACGTCAAGCTGGAAATCGTAGACTGGCGCGCGCCTATTTCAAGGCGGTATTATCAAAAGAGCTGTTCTACCTTCAAAATCAACGAATACGACTATAAAACGATTTTGCGCAGAGCCATTCGCGCAGAACACGGGAGTGTTCTCGATTTTAAAAACGAATACTTATCTTTAAAGGGATATTTAAGCGAAGAAGAAATCGACGGAAAGGACCAAGAAAACATTCTCGATCCCTTTTTGCGTGAAATCATTAAAAAACGCAAGGAAGAAGCTTCCGTAAAGGATATTATTCAAACCATACAGGAAAAACAATACGAGATTATCACTCTGCCCGAAAAGTCGAATTTCGTCTTGCAAGGTTGCGCAGGTAGCGGAAAAACGATGGTAATGTTGCATAGACTGAGTTATTTGATGTATAATAACGAAGAGATTAAACCGCGCGACGTGCTCGTGATTACGCCGAGTGATTCCTTTAATTCCTTTATCGACGAACTTTCGGAAATTCTCGAATTAGAAAAAGTAAAAACTTCTACCGTTTACGAATATTTCTTAAACGTTTTAAAAAACCAAAAAATAGATTTGACGGATAAAATTGACCCTTCGCAAAAGGAAAACGAAGATTATTTGCGCTACGTATATTCGGAAAAATTTGTTTTAGACATCAAAAAATTTCTCGATAAAACCCACGATAGCTTATAC
>CAJGCN010000092.1 GCA_904501815.1 uncultured Clostridia bacterium | reverse complement strand
GCGGCAACTTTGTCTAATCGGTATATTACGGACAGATTTTTGCCCGATAAAGCAATCGACTTAGTCGACGAAGCTTGCGCGCTCATTAAAACGGAAATGCAGTCTATGCCGTCGGAAATGGACGAGATTGCCCGTAAGATAATGCAACTTGAAATTGAAGAAAACGCCCTGAAAAAGGAAACGGACGCGCAGTCGAAAGCGCATTTAAAAGAAATCGGGGAAGAACTTTCGGCGTATCGTAAGCAATACGAACAAATGCAAGAAAAATGGGCGAACGAGAAAAATTCTATCAATCAAGTGCAAAAGCTCAGAGAAGAACTCGAAGAAGCCAACGCCCAGCTTGAAAAGGCGCAACGGGACTACGACTTAGAGAACGCTTCTCGCTTACAATACGGAAAAATCCCCGAACTCAAAAAGAAACTTGACGAGCTTGAAAAAACGGCTTCGGCGGGGGCAGGTACGAGTTCAGCGGATACTTCCCTGCTCCGCGACCGCGTGAGCGAAGAAGAAATTTCCCGTATCGTAGCGCGGTGGACGGGTATTCCCGTTTCCAAGCTCGTAGAAGGCGAAAAGGAAAAACTTTTGCGCTTGAATGAAACTCTGCACGCCCGCGTAATCGGTCAAGACCAAGCGGTGGAAGCAGTAGCCGACGCAATTTTGCGTTCGCGGGCAGGCATTGCCGACCCCGACCGACCGATCGGCTCTTTCCTGTTCTTAGGCCCTACGGGCGTAGGAAAAACGGAGCTTGCGAAAACGCTCACGGCGACTCTTTTCGACGACGAAAAGAATATGGTGCGTATCGATATGAGCGAATATATGGAAAAATACTCGGTATCCCGTTTAATCGGCGCGCCTCCTGGATACGTAGGCTACGACGAAGGGGGACAGCTCACGGAAGCGGTGCGCAGAAAGCCCTATTCGGTGGTGCTGTTCGACGAAATAGAAAAAGCGCATCCCGACGTTTTCAACGTCCTTTTGCAGGTGTTGGACGACGGCAGAATTACCGACGGGCAAGGCAGAACGGTAGACTTTAAAAACACGGTGATTATTCTCACGTCCAATCTCGGCTCGTCTGCAATTTTAGACGGGATAGACGAAAAGGGGGAAATTTCTAAAACTGCCCGCGCGGAAGTGGAACGGCTGTTAAAAGCTTCTTTCCGTCCCGAATTTTTAAACCGCTTAGACGAAATTGCCTTCTTTAAACCGCTCACGAAATCGGGCATTAAACAAATCGTCAATCTCTTAATTGCCGACTTGAAATCCCGCCTTGCGGAAAAACAACTCACGCTCTCGCTCACCGACGGGGCTTTGGACTATATCGCAGAGCAGGGCTACGACCCCGTGTTCGGCGCAAGGCCGTTAAAGCGGTATTTGCAAAGAAGCTTAGAAACTATGCTTGCCAAACGCTTGCTGTCGGGCGACTATACGGCAGGTTCGACTATCACGGTCAGCGTTTTGGACAACGGCTTAACGGTCGAATAAAAGAACAAAAACCCCTTTGCGTGCGCGCTCAAGTTTGCGCGTGCGCAAGGGATTTTCATCTTATGAAAATTTTGTGAAAGTAAAAATTTACCTTTTGAAACACTTGACATTCAAAAACAACTATTTTATAATAAAACGGTAAACGAACGGAGCACAACGCTCCTTATTTTCAATTTTACCCTGATTTTGTGTAAGAATAAACGGAGAAACGAAAATGGTAAAAACCCTTTTAAAAAGCGTAAGGCAATACAAAAAACCTTCGCTTATCACCCCCGTTTTTATGGCGGTGGAAGCTTTTTGCGAATGTCTGATTCCCTTTTTTATGGCGAAGATGATCGGTGAAAGCGTGTTAAAATCCGACGGTGCAATGGCGCATATTTTAAAATACGGCGGCATTTTACTGTTGCTTGCGGTGTTTTCGCTGGCGAGTGGCGTTTTAGCGGGCAGATTTGCCGCAACGGCAAGTTGCGGTTTTGCCGCAAACCTTCGCCACGACCTGTTCTATAAGGTGCAAAAATTCTCTTTTGCAAACGTAGACAAATTCTCTTCGTCGTCGCTCGTCACCCGTTTGACGACGGACGTCACGAACGTTCAAAATTCTTATCAAATGTGCCTTCGTATCGCCATTCGCGTTCCCTTGCAGTTCATTTTCGCAATTATCATGAGCTTTACGATTAACCCCAGCCTTGCTTGGATTTTCTTGGCTATCACGCCGTTCGTCGCGCTCTCCTTGCTTGCGATTATGCGCTACGTAATGCCGTTCTTCCGCCGTATCTTTAAAAAATACGACGCGCTCAACAATTCCGTGCAGGAAAACGTCGGGGGGATACGGGTGGTCAAATCCTTCGTGCGGGAAGACTACGAAACGCAAAAATTCGATAAAGCGGCGACGGAAGTGAAAAACGACTTCACGAAAGCGGAAAAAATTCTTGCGCTCAACAACCCGATTATGACTTTGTTTATCAACTTTGCGGCGGTGCTTATCTTCTATCTCGGCGCAAAGCAAATTATCGCTTCGGGCACGCTCAACGGCAATTTCACGCCCACCGAGCTTTCCGCGCTCACGACCTACGGCGTACAGGTTCTTGCCTGCTGTATGATGTTCTCTATGGTGTTCGTAATGATCACCATGTCGTTTGAATCAGGACGGCGTATCAGCGAAGTTTTAGAACAAGAATCCGACCTTGTCAGCCCTGAAAACGGTGTGAAAGAAGTAAAAGACGGCGAAATCCGTTTTGAAAACGTCAATTTCAAATATTCCGCAAAAGCGAATAAATACGCTCTTTCGGATATCGACTTAACCATTCGTTCAGGCGAAACGGTGGGGATTTTAGGGGGTACGGGCTCGTCGAAAACCACCCTTATCCAAATGATTCCAAGACTTTACGACGCAACGGACGGCGAAGTGTACGTCGGCGGTGTCAACGTCAAAGACTACGATTTAGACGTACTCCGCAAAGAAGTAGCGGTGGTGCTTCAAAAGAACGTGTTGTTTTCTGGCACGATTAAAGAAAATTTGCGTTGGGGGGACGAAACCGCAACCGACGAAGAACTCGTAAAAGCCTGTGAAATCGCGCAAGCGGACGAATTTATCCGTTCTTTCCCCGACGGCTACGACACCTATATCGAACAGGGCGGAACGAATGTTTCGGGCGGACAAAAGCAACGCCTTTGTATTGCCCGCGCGATTTTGCGTAAACCCAAAATTTTAATTTTCGACGACTCTACGAGCGCGGTGGACACCAAAACGGACGCCTTTATTCGCAAAGGTCTTGCCGAAGAGCTTCCCGATATGACGAAAATCATTATCGCGCAAAGAGTATCTTCCGTCGAGCACGCTGATAAAATTCTCGTTTTAGACGGCGGGAAAATCGTGGAACAAGGCACGCACGCCGAGCTTTTAAAGAAAGGCGGTATTTATAAAGAAATCTACGACGCGCAAACCAAAAGCAAAGAAGAAAACGCGCAAGGGGGGCAGGAATAATGTCGCAAGCAACGCAAAGTAAACCTATGCCCGCAAAAATGCCGCGCGGACCTATGCGCGGTCGGGGTATGCCCGTGCCCAAAGGCGCGATAAAAAAGGGCACGCTCCCCCGCTTACTCAAAACGGTACTCAAATATTATAAATGGCAACTGTTAATCGTGCTCGTTTGTATTTTCTTAAACTCTCTCGGAAGCTTAGTTTCTTCGGTGTTCGTGCAGTCTATCGTCGACGACGTAATCGAACCGGGCGTAGCGAACGGCTACGGCGCAGTCGCAGGCACGCTGATAGGGCTTGTTATCACGATGGGCTCGATTTATCTCGTCGTCGTCGTTGCGGGCTTTTTCTGGCATCGCATTATGGCAACGATCACGCAAGGTATGCTCTATCATTTGCGAACGGATATGTTTTCAAAAATGCAAACCCTGCCGATTAAGTATTTCGATACCCACGCGCACGGCGAAATTATGAGCTCGTACACGAACGATACCGACGCTACCCGTCAGTTAATCGGTCAAAGCTTACCCACTCTTTTAAGTAGCTCTATCACGCTAATCGTTTCTATCGGCTTTATGCTTTGGAACAGCCTTTGGCTGTTTGCGGTGGTGTTGGCGGCGACGGTGGCTATGAGCTTAGTCGTAAAGATTATCGGCGGAAACAGCGCGAAATATATGGTTTCACAACAGCACTCTCTCGCGGCGGAAGAAGGGTTTGTGGAAGAAATGATGAAAGGTCAAAAAGTAGTCAAAGTCTTCACGCACGAAGAGAGAGCAAAAGAAGACTTCGACAAGCTCAATCAACAGCTGTTTAACGACAGCCGTCGCGCCCACGTCTTCGGCAATATCTTAGGCCCTATACTCGGCAATATCGGTAATTTTAACTACGTTTTACTTGCCATTTTCGGCGGTCTTTTGTATATGCTCGGCGCAATCAACGTGGGGGTCAGCAGTATCTTTTTCGGGGTGGAAACTCTTTCTATCGGTACGATCGTGGCGTTCTTGGGTCTTTCGAGAAACTTCACGCAAATCGTCAACCAAATGTCCCAACAAATCTCTATGATTGCAATGGGTCTTGCGGGCGCAAGTCGCGTGTTTACGCTTATGGACGAACAGCCCGAAGCGGACGTAGGCTACGTGTCCTTAGTCAATGCGAAAAAAGACGAGAACGGGAATTTAGTGGAAACGCAAGAGCATACGGGTCTTTGGGCTTGGAAACATTATCATAAAGACGACGGCACGACGACGTATACCGAGCTGAAAGGGGAAATCGTTATGGATATGGTAGACTTT
>CAJGCN010000091.1 GCA_904501815.1 uncultured Clostridia bacterium | reverse complement strand
TTGCCGACCGTCGTCGTTTTGCCTACGCCGTTGACCCCGACGAGCATAAGCACGCAAGGGTATGCCGGTTCTTCGACTTCCGCTTCCGTTAAAACGTCTACGAGTACGCCACGAAGAAGAGAGATGACGTATTGCTCGTCTTTGAGTTTTTCTTCTATCGCTTGGCTTTTTACACGGTCAACGACTTCCGCCGCCGTTGAAACGGAAACGTCGGAAGAAATTAGAAGTTCTTCGAGTTCTTCATAGAACTCGTTGCCGAGCTTGTTTTTGGAAAAAAGCATACGTAATTTTTCCGAAAAGCTCGCTTTGGTTTTTTTCAATGCACCGAAAAGTTTTCCAAATATGCCCATAATCGTCCTTTTACGAGTTTCCCCCTTTCTTGAAGAAAGGGGAAAGAGTTTTTTATTCTACCGTGCCTGCGCCAAGTCGGGTTTCCACTTCCGCAAGCTTTACCGATACTATTTTCGATACGCCTTTTTCTTGCATCGTCACCCCGAACAGCGAGTCGGCTTGGTTCATCGTCGGCTTTCTGTGCGTGATTACGATAAATTGCGTGTCGAGCGCAAATTTTTTAAGATAGGTTGCAAATCTATCTACGTTCGCATCGTCGAGCGCGGCTTCGATTTCGTCGAGAATACAGAACGGCATCGGGTGGGATTTTAAAATCGCAAACAAAATTGCAATCGCCGTAAGGGCTTGTTCACCGCCCGAAAGCAAAGAGATTTTCGTGAGTTTCTTACCCGGCGGGCAAGCGATAATTTCTACGCCTGCGTTTAACGGGTCTTCCCCGTCTTCGTAGTCCATTTGAAGTTCCGCTCTGCCACCGCCGAAGAGTTCTTTGAAAGTGGTTTTGAAATTGTCGTTAATCACCGCAAAGCCTTCGTCGAAAATACGGAGCATTTCCGCGCGAATGTCGCCGAGCGCGCTGTTTAAATCGTCGATAGCTTTTTGCAAATCGTCGCGCTGAGAAACCATTTCTTCGTAGTGCGTGCGTTCTTCGTCGTATTCTTCCACCGCGTTGGGATTGACTGCGCCGAGCATCGTGATGTTGCGCTTTAAGGTGGTGATGTTCGTCGTCGCTTCGTCGATATTAAAAGGCGTTTTGCGATATTGTAAACAGCCGTCGTAGTCGAGCGCGTAGGCTTCTTCCATTCTAAGGCGCAAGTTTTCAAGGTTCGTGTCGATTTTACTGATTTCGATTTCGCATTTATAACGCTTGTCCGAACGCTTGGTAAGCTCTTCTTGCAAAGCGGTTTTTTCTTCGTCGAGCGCAATTTGGGAAGCGTTGAGAACTTCTTTTTCCTGCGTGATTTTTTCAATCTCCCCTTCGACTGCCGCAACCGCCGCTTTTTCTTCTTCCGTAAGCTCTTTCGCATCTGCTTCCGTTTCAAGCTCTAAAAGGCGGGTTTCCGCTTCCGTTTTTTCGCTTTCCATAAAGGCGATTTTCTTGACGAGCTCGTCTTTTTCTTTGGTCAAACGAATGACGTCGGCGGTTTGTTTTTCAATGCCCGTCGTGAGCGCGCTGTACTCGATTTCCAACTCGTGGAGTTTGCGGGCTTTCGTTTCCCGTTCTTCTTTGAATTGGTCCATTTGAGATTTTTGCGAAGCGAGTTCTTTCGCCGCCGTTTCACGCAAGGAGTTAAGCTGTTCTTCGTTTTGCGAAGAATCCGTTTCTTCCCGTTCGAGCGCGCAAAGGCGGGCGTTAGCATCTGCAAGCGCCGCGCGGTATACTTCTAAGTCGCCTTCCGTTTCGTTTAACTGGCTTAAAACTGCCGTTTCACGCTGAGCGAGCGCGGCGAGTTCGTTGTTTGCGTCTTGGTATTTTTCGCGGAGCTTTTCAATTTGCGCTTTGGCTTCCGCTTTTTCCCGTTCGCTGTTTGCAATCGCGCTTTCTAATTTTTCAATGTATTTTTTCTTGCGGAGAATGTTTTCGCGACATTCTTGAATTTTACGCTCGTTGGAAAGTAGCGAACCTGCGTCGCGGTGACGGCTACCGCCCGTCATTGCACCGCTCGCCATAACCGTGTCCCCTTCTAAGGTGACGATTTTAAAGGCGTTGCCGTATTTTTTTGCAATCGTCGTGGCGTTGGCAATCGTATCGCAAATTAAGGTGTTGCCGAGAAGATTAGAAATGACGTTATAATAATAGTCGTCGTATTTGACAAGCTCGGTGGCAAGACCCATTGCCCCGCGTTCGTTGAGCGCGTAGCGAATTTCACGGTTGTCGGGACGGGGCTTCATGCTCTGCACGGGCAGGAACGTGACGATACCGCCGTTCGTGCGTTTTAAATATTCGATTAAATAACGGGCGTCGTCCGCCGTCGGGGTGACGATATTTTGCATTGCTCCGCCAAACGCCGTTTCGATTGCCGTTTCGTATTTTTGTTCGGTAGACACGATATCCGCGAGCGCGCCGCGAAGGTGCTTGGATACTTCGGGGTTGGTTTTGGATACCGAAAGCAATCTGCGCACGGAATCTTTATAGCCTTCGAAGCGGTTTTTCATACTCAGGTGCATTTCCAGCTTTTCTTCCAAAGAAGCGATTTGACCTTTCGTATTGAATAAGTCTTGCGTGAAGTCGTTAATGGTAAGCTCCATTTCCGCAAATTCTTCTTGCAATTCAAGCTGTTCTTTTGCGCCCGAAGCCGTGAAGTCTTTGAGCCGTTTCATATCCTTGCGGACGGCGGAAAGCTCTTCGGTTAAGCGTTCTTTTCTTTGTTCGACCTTCAAAAGGGCGGTGTTGAGTTCAGCGATTTTCTCTTTCGCCCCTTCTTTACGCGCGGAAAGCGTGCCTAAATTCTTTTTGAGTTCGGATAAGTTTTCCACAGACGAGAGTTGACTTAAACGGTTTTCGTCTGAGAGCCGTTCAAACACGGCAATTTTACTATCTAAGCCGTTGACCGCAGAGCGAAGTACGTCGATTTCCGTTTCGATTTCCGATAAACGGGCTTCGTCTTGTTGGGTTTTGCGGGAAGTGAGCGCGATTTCGTCGGAAATTTCACCGATACGAAGTTTACCGTTTTCTATCGCTTCTTTAGAAACGGTAAGCTGGTTGCGATAGGTGGCAATCCGTTCTCTCACGAGTTTGAGTTCGCCGTCCTTTCTTTCGTTGCCGACGGAAAGCTCTAAACGCTTGTCCTGCAAGTTCGTCAAAGCGATATCCGCCGCCAAAATTTTTTCGCGGTTTTCGTCCGTTTGACGGTTAATGCGTTCGATTTTCGTGTTTAAGTCGATAATTTTATCGGAAATAGCGGCAATGTCTTTTTTGAACTTGCTCTTTTCTTCTTCGGCGTTTTCGTAGCGGTAGATATACGTGTTCGCTTCGTCGATTTTTAATTCTTCCGCATAGATTTTATATTTCTTCGCCGCTTCCGCTTGTTTGCTCAAAGGACCTAAACGGCGTTCAGCTTCGTCGATACGCTGACGGTATACGTAGAGATTATCGTTGGAATCACCGATTTTGCGTTCAATTTCCTGTTTTCTTTGCTTGAAGACCATTAGCCCCATCGCTTCTTCGAAAATTAAGCGACGGTCTTCCGCGCGCGAGTTCATAATCTGTGCGACCTTGCCTTGCCCGATAATCGAATAGCCTTCTTTGCCTAAACCGATACCGTGAAATAAATTGACAAGGTCAATACGACGGCTGGGTTGTCCGTTAATTAAGTACTTACTTTCGCCTGAACGGGAAAGCCGACGGGTCATAGCGACTTCCGTCAAATCAAGATTGAAAATCTTGTTCGCGTTGTCGAAAACGAGCGTGACCTCGCAAAACGAATGGGGTTTACGGAAATCCGTACCGCCGAAAATGACGTCTTGCATATTGCTACCGCGCAAGGACTTAGCGGACTGTTCGCCAAGCACCCAACGAACGGCATCCGCCACGTTGCTCTTTCCGCAACCGTTCGGACCTACGATACAGGTGACCCCTTCGTCAAATCTAATCGTCGTTTTGTCGGCAAACGATTTAAAGCCGACCAGCTGTATTTCCTTTAAATCCAAAGTTCTAACTCCTTATTTTTATCCGTTGGTTTTTAATAAAATTTCTATTAAGGCTTTCGCCGCCTGCTGTTCGGCTTTTTTCTCGCTCGAACCTTGTCCGCTTGCGGTAAACCCGCCACCTTCTACCGTCGCAAAAAAGACGGGCGCGTGGTCTTTGCCTTCCTTTTTACCCTTATATACGGGCAAAGGGAGCGCGCGTTTTTGCAAATATTCCTGCAACGCGCTTTTATAGTTTTCTTGCGTTGCGCTCTCTTCGGGATAGTGGGTAAGCACGAAAGTTTTCGCCTTTTGATAGCCACCGTCGAGATAAATCGCGGCGACGAGCGTTTCGTATAAGCTGGAAACCGTTTTTTTACCGATATTATCGTTCCACTTTCCAAAAAACAATAAGTATTTTTTCAAGCCAAGCTTGTCCGCTTCTTTATAAAGCGCGTCTAAGCAAACGAGCCGTTGGCGTTCTTTCGTCAGCACCCCTTCGGCTTTTTCCCGTTCTTCGAAATACTGCTTTTCCGAAACGACGAGCTGTAAGACGCTATCCCCCAAATACTCCATTCTTTCGTTGCTTTCCATTCCGTATCTTTCCGCATAAGTAGAATGGGTGAGCGCAACTCTTAAAAGGTTTTTGTTTTGAAAGACGTAGCCGATTTTTCTCTCGAGTGCTTCCAAGCTCATTGCGCGTTTCCTTCGCTTGATTCCTGAGCGGGGGGCGCAAGCTCTAAGTTGGCTTTATCGAGCATTTCTTTCATTTTACCGAGCATATTTCCGCGCACGGCGTTTAACGCTTGCTCAATACAAATAGCAAAGCCTTTGGCTTTT
>CAJGCN010000090.1 GCA_904501815.1 uncultured Clostridia bacterium | reverse complement strand
TTCGCTCGCCGATACAAGCGCACGCCGTAAAACGAAACTAAAACTCAAAAACGGGCAGATAAAGCCACGCTTATAATGATATAAACCTCCAAAAGTTTGTTTAACTTTTGGAGGTTTTTATCATTTTTCATAAGTTGTTCTTTCCGTTAGTCTTGATTTAATTCGTAATAATCTTTGGGTTTATACGTATAATCCGTAATCGCAAGCAAGGTTAAAAATTTATGGAAATCGCTTTCTTGCCAAGCCGTTCTGAATTTATGCAAGGCTTCGCAGATTTCGGCTTCGTTCCCAGCGGGCATTTTCGACATACCTGCCGAAATACCGTCATAAGTAGAGTAGGTAGAAACATAAGCTTTAAACGGCTTGCCGTTGTATTTGCGTTCGACGTATTTTTTATAGTTTTTTTGATTTTCGTGGTAATTTGCGATTGCCCATACGGATATCAATTTATCTTTAAGATCATAAGTTATCTCAAAAGTAAGGCGCAAAAGTCCGTCGTTTACCGTGATTTTATAGGTGACGTCGCTACAATTTTTTGTGTTTATATTATAGCAACGACAATCTTCAATCCTGCCTTTGTCTTTGACGCCCGCTCCGCATAATCTACCGTCGTTGTAGAAATTGTGAAAGACTTCGTCAACGATCTTGCAAATCTTTTTCTTTTTAAGTTTTGTGAAAAATAAAAACATACTATTTCTCCTTATACGTGAATAATTTTTAATACGGTTATAATTTTAAATTCAGTTAATTTGGTTGTTTTCTTGGATAAAGATAAAGTTTTCGGTGGGGGTGTCCGATTCGTATACGCCGTCAATGCCTTCCAAAGAGCCGACTTGATCCCAATCGGCGCAGTTTTTGATAGAACAGTTCTTTAACGAAACCGTCGTGTTTTCAGGGTCGATACGGATATCCCCGATAGCCAAAGCGGGATTTTTGGTTAAATTTTCAAATTCGCAATCTTCAATGGAAACGCTCACTATATCGGAATTATATTCTTCGTGGATTTTAATTCCGCGCGTGCCTGTGAACGTGCAATCTTTAAAGCTCACGTTGCCTGACGATACCCAAACTGCATATTTAGAAGCGTTCGAAGAACGGAAATCGCAATCTTTAAATTCTGCGTTCGCGTTGTTTTTTAAGGCAATTCCGTCGTAAATTTTACAGTTTTCAAAACGGAGTTTTCCACCGAATTTAATATACCCTGTCGAATACCCCTGCGACGCAACCGCCGTAGAATCCTTTAAGGTAAGATTTTTAAAAACGAGCGTTGCGTTTTCGTGGACTTGCACCGCGCTTGCGCCAGCGCCTGTAAATTCAAGCATTGCGCCGTTCGCCCCGCCGTTAATCACAACCGTTTGCAGGGCTGACGAACCGAGCGTTAAAGTTTGATTAGACGAAGTATTCAGTTTCGTAAGCGTTTTAACGGAGATAGAAACGTCCCCCGTTTTTCCTTCCAAAATCGCATTAATGGTGGTCGCTACCGTAGCGGTCGAGCCGTCCTGTTCCGTTTGCGTGCCATTGCCCGTCGACGGTTTTTCTTTTTCGTCGCCACACGCGCTGAAAAGTATTGCGCAAGAAAGGATAGCAAGGGCCAACGCAAGTAATTTTTTTAACTTTTTCATAACCGTTTCTCCTGTGTAGTATGAATAGGGTTCTGTCAAGGTTCTTAGATTGCCACGCTTTTTTAAAGGCTCGCAATGACAATGTAAGTATACTTCAAAAATAAACTTTTGTCAATCGTTTAAAGCGGGTCTAACGAATACGACCGAGAATAAAGTCAACGGAACATTCGAAAGCTTGAGCCAGTTTGACTAAACTATCTACGTAGGGAACAGAAACGCCTTTTAACCACCTATTGTAGTCGTCGTAAGACAATTTTGTTTTATTGTAAAGCTTAAATTGAGAAAAATTGAATGTTTGTAATAACTCTTTGAAACGTTCTTGAAAAGGCGGTATAGGGTGAAAGACAAGGTTTGCAGGTGGGAAGTCTATTAACCCTACTAAAAAATCAGCCGAACAGTTCAAAACTTCAAGCATTTTTATAAAATTTTTAAAGCTGGGCAAGCGCACACCCTGCAAATAACGGGTAATCGTGTTGCGGTCTACTCCCACTTGCTTAGCAAATTCAGCAGGTGTTAAATTCTTCTCAAACATCACTTCGTTAAGGCGTTCAGGCAGTTTCGACAAAATATCCATAAAATAGTCTCCTTTCTACAAAATATTATCTTCGGAGTTGGCAGAAAATGCTTGCAATCTACCAACTCCGTGAGGTATAATATAGATACAGTAATTCAAGCGCGCGAAACTGTAAAAATACTACTTAATAAGGAGATTTTATTTGTGGAAAAAGAAGTACGACAAGAAACGAAAGATTTAACGAAAGAAAAAATTGCGGAAGAAGAGTTTTTAGATTGCCTTTTGCCGTCTGTGCAAGACGAGTTTTTAGCTGTTTTTACAAGAGAAAATAAAACGGCGGTATCCGTACGTTTTATAAACGGACAAACGTTCCGTATTAAAGTAGAGAACGTAAAGGGGGTGGGGATATAAGAAAGAAAAAGTGGCGCATTGAGAGCGCAAAAATTTTATCTTAAGTGTTTTTATGATATAACAAAAGAAGAAGACCGACGGGAGAAATCCTGTCGGTCTTTGACATACTTTGTCGTTTTCGTGGTTTTAATAAATAAAATGTATTTTGTCGAGATTAGGGAGTTCGGGCGGGGGGGCGTCGGTGACGACTAAGTCGTAGTCGGATAACGACGAAGAACGGTACGTGCCGAAGGATTCGAATTTTGTGTGGTCGATAAGCAGAACCCGCTTTTTGCTACGGGCAAAGGCAACCCGTTTAAAGTCCGTTTGATCTAGCGAGCGTTCGTAAACGTCGCTACCGATAATCCCTGCGCAAGACGAGAGCATCAGGTCAAAAGAAAAGTCGTAAAGCTGACGGGTCGTCCAACTGCCCGTTGCGGAAATCGTGTTGTATTGCACCGTTCCGCCGAGCAAGATTAAGGTGACGTTCGGCTTTTTAGAAAGTTGCATTGCCGCTTGTAAATTGTTCGTGACGACCGTTTTAAAGCTTAAATCCATTCGCTCTACGAGCGCGAGAACGGTGGACGAACTGTCGATAAATACCGATTTAAAAAAAGGAATATGCGGAAGCGCTTTCGTGGCTACCCGCTCTTTTTCCCGCGCGTTTTTTTCTTTGCGGAAGAAAATGGAAATTTCTTCGGAATTTTCGGGTAAAATCGCCCCACCGTGACTGCGTTCGATAAGTCCCATACTTTTGAGCTCTGCAAAATCTCTGCGTATCGTCGCTTCGCTGACGAAGAGCATTTTTGCAAGTTTGCTCACGCTAACGCTCTTTTTTTCCTTTAAAATACTCAAAATCGCGTCGTGCCGTTCGTTTGTAGCCATAGTTTTTGCTCCTTTTGCTCATTTTTGCTCATTTGTGATTGAATTATAGCATAAAAAATCTTTTTTGTCAATCTTTCGAACATATATAGACAAAAATAAAAATATATGATATAATGTATATGATAAAAAAGCGCATAAGGCGTACTATGCCTTTTTCAGCGCGAAAGGAAGGTTGGAATGAGATATTATTTGGCGATTGATATCGGCGCGTCGAGCGGTCGGCATATTCTTGCGCACGTGGAAAACGGCGTGATGATTACGGAAGAAATTTACCGTTTTCAAAACGGTCCGGAAACGCTTACGGCGTACGACGGGAAACCGCATTTGATGTGGACGCACGAAAGACTGTTTTCAGAAATTTTAAACGGGTTGAAAAAAGCCAAAGAAATCGGAAAAATTCCCTACTCGGTGGGGATTGACACGTGGGGCGTGGACTACGCGCTCTTAGACGAAAACGGCGAAGCAATCGGGGGAACGTATTGCTACCGCGATTCGAGAACGGACGAAACCATTCCCGCCGTACACGAAGCGATTGCGTTTGAAAAGCTCTATGAAAAAACGGGAATTCAGTTCGCAACTTTTAATACCGTGTATCAACTTTTAGACGATAAGAAAACGGGCAGAATGGACAAGGCTAAGGCGTTTTTGATGCTTCCCGATTATTTCCATTACCGTTTGACGGGCGTGAAGAAACAGGAATATACGAACGCAACGACGACGGGTATGGTCAACGCGATTACGCATACTTGGGACGAAGAAATTTTACAAACGCTCGGCTATAAAAAGGAATTGTTTGGAGAACTTGCGCAACCAGGTACGGAAGTAGGCGAGTTTACCGACGAAGTGGCAAAAATCGTAGGGTATAAGGCGAAGGTCGTTTTGCCTGCCACGCACGATACGGCGAGCGCCGTGCTTGCCGCGCCGTTGGAAGCGCAAACGCCGTATATTTCCAGCGGTACTTGGTCGCTGTTGGGGGTGGAACAAAACTACGCGCACACGAGTTCGGCGGCGAGAGAAGCGGGATATTCCAACGAAGGGAGCGTGAAGCAAACCTTCCGTTTACAAATCAATATTATGGGGCTTTGGATGATTCAGCAGGTGCGCCACGAGCTTGGGGATAAATACAGCTTCGCCGAGCTTGCGGATATGGCGAGAGCAAACCCCGTTGACGACGAAATTAACGTAAACGATCAAAAATTCCTTGCGCCTGAGAGTATGATTGACGCAATCAATTCGTCGGTCGGCCGTCAGCTTCCCGTTGGGGAAATGGCGTACGTCATTTATAACAACTTAGCGAAGTACTACGATTATTCGCTGAAAGCGCTCGAAGAAGTGACGGGGGAAAAATACGAAACCTTGAACATTATCGGGGGCGGAAGCAAGAATATGCTCTTGAACGAATTGACGATGAAGTATACGGGTAAACGGATTATCACCGGACCTGCGGAAGGTACGGCAATCGGGAACTTGATGATGCAAATGGTCGGGTCGGGAGAGATTGCCGACGTGAAAGCGGGTAGAAAAATTATCAAAGCATCCTTTGATATCAACGAACTTTAAAAATTAT
>CAJGCN010000089.1 GCA_904501815.1 uncultured Clostridia bacterium | reverse complement strand
AGTCAATTACTTGCCCGTCAGCAAAAGGAACAAAACAAAAAAGCCGAACAACGCGCTAAATAATTGCAAGAATTTATCGCGCGCTTTGCCGCAAACGCTTCTAAATCCCGTCAAGCGACGTCTAGAAAGAAAGAGCTTGAAAAGCTCACGATTAACGATTTTAAGCCCTCTTTGCGGAAATATCCCTATATCGATTTTAAATTTGAAAGGGAAATCGGCAACGATATTTTAATCGTGGAAGGTCTTACCAAAGAAGGGTATTTTAAAGATGTATCTTTCTCCGTGCAAAAAGGCGAAAAAATCGGTATCGTTTCAGATAAGAGTACCACCCTTACTATGCTTTACGATATTTTAACGGGCAAAGAAGAACCTGATGCAGGAACGGTAATGTGGGGGAAAACGATTACGACGTCGTATTTCCCGCAAAACAATAACGAATATTTCCAAAATTGCGATTTAAATCTCGTGGAATGGCTCTCTCAATTTTCTAACGACCACTACGAAGAATATCTTCGCGGTTGGCTTGGCAGAATGTTGTTCTCAGGCGAAGAAGCTCTCAAAAAAGCAAAGGTTTTGTCAGGTGGCGAAAAGGTGCGCTGTATGCTCGCAAAAATGATGTTAGAAGGCAGTAATTTCCTTATTTTCGACGAACCTACCAACCACTTGGATTTGGAATCGATTACCGCGCTGAATAACGGACTTTCGGCGTATCGCGGGTGTATGCTTTTAACTTCGCACGACCAAGAGCTTATGAATACCGTAGCCGACCGCATTATCGAAATCAACGAAACCAAAGTTTACGACCGTAAAGTAAGCTACGACGAATATCTCGACGAAATTCAATAATTCGACGAAAACCTATTAACCTCCCGTTTTTTCGGGAGGTTTTTTCTTTCACTTTTCTTTTCGACCCCTTTCGACAGATTATTTAATGAATTTTGTAAAATAATCAAAAAATATTTTTGAATATTGTAAAATAATGCTTGCGTAATTAAAAAATTTGTAGTATAATAGACCCTGTCAACAGCTGAAAGACAAACAATGAAAAGGGAGGTGCAAGATGCACACAGTATCAATTATCGTACTTGAATCGAATGAACAAGTACTTCAACAATTAACGGAAGCTTTTTCGGAAAAGGAAGGTTTTAACGTTTTATACGCGGGCGACGACGGGGACGAAGGGATTGCTATGATTTTAAAATATAAACCCGATCTCGTTTTTGCAGGAATGTTTTTAAAAGGGACGGACGGTTGCGGGGTGATTCAAACGGTCAGAAAAACTTGGCCGAATGCAAAAATTATCGCAACGGGTATGGCGAACGATACTTTGATTGAACGGGCAATGAGTGAAGGCGCGGCGTATTATTTAATTAAACCGTTCTCTATGCAAAACGCTATGGAACGGGTAAGCGAGCTGATGAAAGATAAAGAGCCGTCTACGGGAAAAGATTACGCAGGGATTAAAAGAAAACCCACGACGGTAGACGAGAAAATTAGCGAAATTTTTATTTCTATCGGAATTCCGCCACATATTAAAGGGTACGGATACTTACGGGAAGGAATTAAATTAACGATAGAAAAGCCTTACGTGATTAGTTCGGTGACGAAATCTTTGTATCCGCATATTGCCGCGAAATTTCAAACTACGCCGAGTAAAGTGGAACGGGCAATTCGACACGCTATCGAAGTAGCTTGGAATAGGGGGAGAATTGAAGCGATTAACGCAATTTTCGGAACGAGAATTTATTTAGGTACGGAAAAACCGACGAATTCGGAATTTATTGCGCTCGTTGCAGACAAGCTTATTTTGGAAAATATGATATAAAAAAACGACCGTTGCTTGAACCAACGGTCGTTTTTTACGATAATTTAGATTAATACATCCCACCCAGATCACCGCCTGCAGGCATTGCAGGAGCGGGGGGAGTAGGGATATCCGTGACGACACTTTCCGTCGTGAGAAGCGTCGAAGCGACGGAAGCCGCGTTTTGGAGTACCGAACGGGTTACTTTCGTCGGGTCGATAATACCGCATTCTACCATATCGCAATATTTATTGTTGAGCGCATCAAAGCCGTAGTTCGCTCTCTTAGCATTCAAAACTTTATCTACGATAACGCTACCGTCAAGACCTGCGTTCTTCGCGATTTGTCTAATGGGTTCTTCAATCGCTTTCAAAACGATAGCCGCGCCCGTCTTTTCGTCACCCGAAAGAGAAGCAACGAGTTTCTTAACGACGGGAACAGCGGAAAGGAGAGCCGAACCGCCACCGGGAACGTAGCCTTCTTCAACAGCCGCGCGGGTAGCCGCAAGCGCGTCGTCAATGCGGAGTTTCTTTTCTTTCATTTCAACTTCCGTAGCTGCGCCAACGCTGATTACCGCAACGCCACCTGCAAGCTTAGCAAGTCTTTCTTGCAATTTTTCTCTATCGTAATCAGACTTGGTTTCAACGATTTGCGCTTTAATAGAAGCAATGCGGTCTTTAATATCGCTTGCTTCGCCGGCACCGCCGATAATCGTGGTGTTTTCTTTATCCACGCGAACGGTGGAAGCTCTGCCGAGCATATCAAGAGAAACGTCTTTAAATTCAAGACCTAAATCGGAAGAAATCACTTGACCGCCCGTCAAAATCGCGATATCGCGAAGCATTTCCTTTCTTCTGTCGCCAAAGCCGGGAGCTTTTACGGCAACCGAATTAAATACGCCTTTAAGCTTGTTGACGATAAGCGCGGCAAGCGCGTCGCCTTCGACGTCTTCTGCGATAATCAAAAGCTTTGCGCCTTGTTGCGCAAGGGGCTCGATAATAGGCAAAATTTCTTGCAACGCAGAAATCTTTTTATCGGTAATGAGAATGTAGGGGTTTTCAATCACCGCTTCCATTTTATCGGTGTTCGTCACCATATACGCAGAAGCGTAGCCGCGATCGAATTGCATACCTTCAACGGTGTTCAATTCGGTATTCATGGACTTACCTTCTTCAACGGTGATTACGCCGTCTTTTCCTACGATTTCCATAGCGTTCGCAATAAGAGAACCGACTTCGGGATCGCCAGCGGAAATAGACGCAACCTGTTCGATTGCCTTTTGGCTTTCTACCGATTTAGAAATATTTTTCAAGTGCGCTACGATTGTGCCAACGGCTTTTTTAATCCCGTCTTTTAAAATAATAGGGTTTGCGCCTGCCGCGAGATTTTTTAAGCCTTCTCTTACGATTGCTTGCGCTAAAACGACAGCCGTCGTCGTACCGTCGCCTGCAACGTCGTTGGTTTTGGTTGAAACTTCCTTAACGAGTTGAGCACCCATATTTTCAAACGGATCGTTGAGTTCGATTTCTTTTGCGATCGTCACACCGTCGTTCGTGATGAGCGGTGCGCCGAATTTTTTATCGAGTACTACGTTTCTTCCCTTAGGTCCGAGTGTGATTTTTACGGTATCCGCAAGGATATTTACACCGTTTTCAAGAGCTTTTCTCGCTTCTTCGCCGTATTTAATTTGTTTAGCCATAATTTATATTCTCCTTACATTACTTACTTTTAGTGTTAGTCTTCCACGACGGCAAGAATATCGCTTTGCTTTAAAATAGTAAATTCTTTTCCGTCTACTTTAAAATCCGAACCTGCGTATTGCGAGCAAAGCACTTTATCGCCGACTTTCACTTGCATAGCGGTTTCTTTTCCGTCAATTATACCGCCAGGCCCAACGGCAACGACGATACAGGTTTGGGGTTTTTCTTTAGAAGCCGCCGTAAGGTATAAACCGCTTTTGGTCTTTTCTTCCGCTTGTACGCTTTCGACGACGACTTTGTCGAATAAAGGTTTAATAGTCATAAATTTGTCCTCCGATTTTTTTCGGTCGCTTTTTATCAAGCGCCGTTTTTTGTTTCCTTTATAATTATAACCGCCTTTTATGCGTAGTCAAACAGAAAAAAACAAAAAGGTTGGAAAATTTTGAAAAAATTCTAAAAAAAATGCTTAATATTTCCACTTGGCTCGGAAAACTTACCGCAAAGAATTGATTTTTACAAAAAAATATGGTAAAATAAATAAGGTATTCTACGAAGGAGATTGAAAAATTATGCCTACGATGGATAAATGGGATCAAAGATTTATGCAACTTACCGAAACGGTAGCCACTTGGTCAAGCTGTTTTCAGGAAAACCGTCAGGTCGGCGCGGTGGTCGTAAAAGACAAACGCGTGTTGACGACGGGTTATAACGGCGCGCCTGCGGGTATTCAAAGCTGTAAAGAAAAAGGGGAATGTTTGCGCCGTAAGCTGAATATTCCAAGCGGTACGCAGCACGAGCTTTGTTTTGCCGTGCACGCCGAACAAAACGCGATTATTCAAGCCGCAAGATTTGATATCAGTATCGCGGGGGCAACGTTGTATTGTACGCATCAGCCGTGCGTAATTTGCGCAAAAATGATTATTAACGCCGGAATTAAACGGGTGGTATATAAACACGGCTATCCCGACGAATTCTCTCTTGCGCTTTTTAAAGAAGCGGAAGTTTCGGTGGAAAAATTCGTAGAAGAATAAAGACTAAAAGGAAGTAAAAATTATGAATCCTATCGTTATTTTTGAAATGGAAAACGGAAAAACTTTTAAAGCGGAGCTGTATCCCGAAAAAGCTCCGAATACTGTGAATAACTTTTTATCGCTCGTGAAAAAAGGCTACTACGACGGCTTGATTTTTCACCGCGTAATCGCTGGTTTTATGATTCAAGGTGGCGACCCGCAAGGTACGGGTATGGGCGGGCCCGGTTATCGTATTAAAGGCGAATTTGCGGGCAACGGCTTTACGCAAAACGATTTGTCGCACGAACGCGGGGTTTTATCAATGGCGCGTTCGCAGCACCCCGATTCCGCAGGCTCGCAATTTTTCGTGATGCACGAGTTAGCCGAATATCTTGATGGGCAATACGCCGCGTTCGGGAAAGTAATCGAAGGGCTCGAAGTCGTCGACGAAATTGCCACGACGAAAACCGATT
>CAJGCN010000088.1 GCA_904501815.1 uncultured Clostridia bacterium | reverse complement strand
TGTCCCCCTTAGAACGTTAGATTTTTTGCCGTTCGATAAAACGTTGGGTCTTGTCTTACCGATTGGTATTCTCATTATATTATATTTCTTTTCATTTTTCAAGCGTTTGAACGAAAAAATTTTTCAAATTTGGAAAATTTTTTTAATTTTTTGATTTTTTTATCTTTTTGGGGGTCAAAAACGGTTTTTTATTAACCAAGCAACTGCGCTTTTTGGATAAAAAAAAGGAAAGCGTTTGCTTCCCTATAATACAATTTATATTTCTCTGCCTATCAGTTCGTCTAAGGAAATTTCATAAAAATCCGCAAGCTTTACGCAAAAATCAATATTTGGGATTACGTTCCCTGCTTCCCATCGAGAAATATTTGCCTGTTTAATATTCGTCTGCTTTGCAAGTTCTTCTTGCGATAATTTATGCAATTCCCGTTGATATTTCAAATTTTCCCCATAATTTATCATTATTTGCACTCCTTTTCAATTATTATATACAAAATTGTATAAAAATAGTTGACTTATACAGATTTGTATGATATATTTATTATACAAATATGTATAGAGTGTAAATAAAACCCACAATTAAAAACTTGCGGGGTTTGATATAAAGAGATTGCCACGTCTTTCCCGCGCTGTCATTGTGAAGGAGCGTAAGCGACTGCGACAATCTAAGAAGAGATTGCCACGCTACACTTCGTTTCGCTCGCAATGACATAAGAAAGAACTCAGTTTTTAATAACACGATTTACTGTTATTTATATATTTATCTACAATTTTGTAGAAAGTAAGTTTTTTCTAAAACTTTATAGTATAATATAACTAAGAAGTAAAGAAAGAATTTACGGGGTTTTTAAAGGACACCTCATCCGTCAGCTCACGCTGACACTTTCCCCAAAATTATGGCAATAAACAATAACATTCTCGTTGGGGAAGGCTAAATTACGGCAATAAGAAAAACCTTCTCCTGCGGGAGAAGGGGGACCGCTTGCGGTGGATGAGGAGTTTATAAAATTCTTCGACACTCTCCTTTTTTTAATGCTACCTATCGTAAAGTTTGCGACAATTTTTTTTCAGTAAAACGCTCCGAAAAATTCGGAGCGTTTTACTTTCTCGCCTTTTGGCGGTGTGCTTAATCAAGTTTTATGAGCGGGAGCAATACGTCGGAGAGCCTTGCGAAGCGTTCAGGAGAAAGCGTTTCGCCACGAGCTTTTTCGTCGATACCCGCTTCACGCAAAACCGTTTTCGCTTGCTCACGCGTGAGCGAAAAATAGTTCACGAGATTGTTTTCTAAGGTTTTTCTACGGTTTAAAAAGGCGCATTTGACCGTTTGACGATATGCCTTTTCGCTTTTTTCGCCTAACCTGCCACGCTCAAATTCAATCTTTACAACCGCTGAGTCTACGTTCGGACGGGGGTAAAATAAGTTCCGAGATACCCTTTTCACAATTTTCGCCCTGCCTTTTAAGGCAATCGCCGCCGTAATCGCGCCGTATTCGGGGGTATTTTCCTGCGCCGCAAAACGCTCCGCAACTTCTTCTTGGACCATTACCGAAATGCCTTGCACCCGTTCGCTTTCTTCTAAAAGCTTTACCACGAGCGGGGTCGTGATATAATAAGGAAGATTGGCAACGACCGTATAGTCTCCGATTTCCCGTTCAAATTCGAGTAAATTTACTTTGCTGAAATCCCGAAAAATTACTTCGACGTTTTCAAGACCTGCAAGCGTTTCCGCTAAAACGGGTTGAAGAGCGGTATCGACGTCGAATGCGTAGACTTGTTTGGCTTTTTCCGCAAGCGCGCGCGTGAGCGTGCCTGCGCCACAACCGATTTCTACGACCGTCGTGTTTTCGTCAATCCCCGAAGCCGCTACGATAGAAGCGAGTAAATTTTGGTCGGAAATAAAGTTTTGACCGAATTGTTTTTTGAATTGAAAGCCGTGCTTTTCCAGCACCGAACGAAGTTCCATAAACCGTTTACTCCGAAATTAGGAATCCGTGATATAATCGCGAACGTATAAAGGTACGTTCACCGACGCGGCAAGGCGTTTGCAGGCTTCTACTTCGTCTTTGCCGATACAGTCTACGATAGAAAACCGACAGCGTACGCCGAGTCTTTTGCATTGCTTAGCGAATTCGATCATACCCGAAAAGCCTTCTTCGCGGAATTGCGAACGGCAAATGGGTTGGTATTTTTCCACGCACGAAGCGTTTAAAGAAACGTTCACTAAATCGATTTTACCTTTTAAATCGGGCACGATATCCCGTTTGTTGATTAAATTGCCCTGCCCGTTGGTGTTTAAACGGGTGGAAATGCCTTTGGAATGGAAATAATCGCAAAGCTCGACCATTTCCGCAACTTTATACGTAGGCTCGCCAAAACCGCAAAATACCGCTTCTTTAAAGCGGGTTAAATCCCCGAAGCCTTTGAGTTGCGCAATCACTTTCTCCACCGTCGGCTCGCCGTGCCGAAGCCATAAATAGTTGCCGTAGTAGCTTTCCCGTTCGTTGCGCACGCAAAAATCACAGGCGTTAGAGCATTTATTCGTCAGGTTGATATACAAATTCCCGTCGAGAATATACGCGTACGTGTCCTTACGGTTTTCGTTCTTTTGTTTCTCGTCGCGACGCTCGGTTTTTTGGTTCGTCTTATCCTTGCCCCCGCCGTTTTGCTGTTTTGGCTGTTTTTGTGGCTGGGGTTGGGCAGGCGTTTGCGCTACCTTTTGCGCCTGTGCGTTTACGGGTTGATTTTGGTTATTTTGTCCACCGCCCTTGCCGTGCTTACGGCGTTTTTTGCGTTTTCTGCCGCCGTTTTGCGCGGGTTGCGGGTTGGGTTGGGCAACGTCTTGGGGAAAATTCTTTTCTTGTTCCATATTATTTTATCTTGAAAAACAGCCGTTTTGCGTTCTTTTCGACTTGTTTTTCAAACTCCTTTACGTCTTGATTTTTAAGCTCTGCGAGCTTTTCCGCCACGAACTGCACGTTCTTCGGCTCGTTCGGGAATACGCCACGATAAGGCACGGGGGTTAAATACGGGCAATCCGTTTCCGTTAAAATACGCTCTATCGGAGTGGCTTTTACGCTATTTTGCACTTTATTTGCGTTTTTAAAGGTTGCAGGACCGCCGAAAGAAAGGTATAAGCCCAGCTCTAAAAACGCCGTAAGCATTTCGGGAGAATACGAATAGCAATGCATTAGTCCCCCTTTTTTGAGCAACTCTTTATGCTCGCGCAAAAATTCGAGCGTTTCTAACGCCGCGTCGCGACTGTGGATAACCACGGGTAAGCCCGCTTTATCGGCGTATTGCAATTGCTTTAAGAAAAATTCCCGTTGGGTTTCTTTGGGGAAATTATCGTCGAAATGTAAATCAAACCCGATTTCCCCGACCGCAACGCATTTTTCGTGCGACCATAATTTTTGTAAAATTTCAAAATCGCCGTCTTGGTATTTTTTCAATTCGCCGGGATGAAACCCTGCGCAAAAATACACCCCGTCAAACCTTTCAGCAAGGTCTTTGGCTTGCAACGACGAAGGAATATCGTAGCCTGAGCAAATCAAAAGCTCTACGCCTTGTTCTTTCGCGCGCTCGACGACGGCGTTGACCCCGCCGACTTCTTTATAATCGTCCCCCGTTAAGTGGCAATGAATATCAATCGACATTTGCTTAACCGAGCGAAGCGCCGCTCTTTAACTGCGCTTTATCGGGCGAAACGAGCGAAAGCGTACCGTCTTCGTCTTCCGCCGCCAAAATCATACCTTCGGAAAGGATTCCACAGACCGTTCTGGGCGCAAGGTTGGTGACGAATACCACCTTTTTCCCGATAAGCTCTTCGGGCGTATAGTGCTTGGCTATCCCTGAAACGACGGAGCGGATTTCGTCCCCGAACTTCACCGTTTCGTGCAAGAGCTTAGAAGACTTGGGCACTTTTTCACAAGCGATAATTTCGCCCACGCGAAGCTCTACTTTTGCGAAATCGTCAATGGTAATTTCCGGCATTTTTTCTATCTCCTTAGGTTGGGGTTTAGGCTGTTCGTTCTTTTCCTGTTTAGGCTGGCTTGCTTCGTATTCCGCTCTTTGCGCCGCGCGGATTTTCTCGATTTCCGGCTCTAAGAGCTTATAGTCCAAGCGTTGGAATAAGGGCTGAATAGCCGAAACCGTCGTTTGTTCGGGCAAGCCGAACTTTTCGCAGTCGGCAAGACTTCTGCTTTCCCCGCCGAACGCTGAGAAAATCTTTGCGGAAGTTTCAGGCATAAAGCTGTCGAGCAAAGACGCGCCGATTTGAATGGCTTCGGAAAGATTATACAACACGTCGTTTAAACGCTCTTTCTTGCTCTCGTCTTTTGCAAGCGCCCAAGGCATGGTTTCGTCGATATACTTATTCGCTCTTCTGAATACCGCAAAAATTTCGGTGAGCGCGTCGGCTATTTTCAGCTCGTCTGCTTTGGCTTGCGCTTTCTTCACCGCCCCGCAAACGGTAGACTTAAACTCCCCGTCAACCCCTTCTTCGTTCTCCGTCAAGGATTTTTTCACCGTACCGCCGAAATACTTGCCGATCATTGCCACCGTTCTTGAAACGAGATTGCCCAGCACGTTCGCAAGGTCGGTGTTAAAGCGTTCGGTGACGAGTTCCCAAGTGATTTGCCCGTCGTTATCAAAGGGCATTTCGTGAAGTACGAAATAACGCACCGCATCTACGCCGTACAACCGTGCAAGATCGTCTGCGTAAATCACGTTGCCTTTGGATTTACTCATTTTTCCGTCCCCTTGCAACAGCCAAGCGTGTCCGAACACCTGTTTGGGCAAAGGTTCGCCGAGCGCCATTAAGAAGATAGGCCAGTAAATGGTGTGGAAACGCAAAATGTCCTTGCCGATTAAATGCAAGTCGGCAGGCCAATACTTTTTATAATTTTCCGCATGGTTGCCGTCGGCATCAAAACCAAGCCCCGTGATATAGTTGGTCAGCGCGTCCATCCACACGTAAACGACGTGTTTATTATCAAAATCAACGGGAATACCCCATTTGAAGGTGGTACGGGACACGCAAAGATCTT
>CAJGCN010000087.1 GCA_904501815.1 uncultured Clostridia bacterium | reverse complement strand
TCTTTCGTCGTGAACGACTTGGTTGCCGTTCGTGAAAAAATCAGCGAATTAGTGGAATTAGTGGAAGTACCCGTCGTAGATGCTGACTTGAATACTACCGTTCCCGAACTTAACGACGGTTCGAATGCAAAAGCACTTTCCGCCGTGTTTGAAAACGCAGTAGAAATCGGCGCAGGCTATGAAAAGGACGTAAAAACCCTGCTTTGCCGTATCGGCGGGATTTCCGTTGCGGCACTCGTTTTTGATAGTGAAAAAGAAGGGGTATCTCTTACCGCTTCGAAAATGGCGAAGATTAAGGATTTCGTAGAGTTTGCGCGCTTAGCAAGCTTGCCTTTCGTTTGCTTTACCGATACGCTTGGGATTTGTCCTTGTTCTTGCGCGAACAACAGTCGCGTGATGAAAGAAATTGCGGAATATTTAGATGCGTTGGATTTAATCACCGCGCCAAAAATTTCCGTCGTTTATAAAAAAGCAATCGGGCTTGGCTATTCCTTGTTTGCTTCCAAATCAGTGGGCTTTGATTATACCTGTGCGTTTGCAAACGGTAAAATCGCGCTTTTCGACAGCGTACAAGGCGCAACGATTGAATTTGGCGAAGAAAAAGCAGATAAAGCAGTTCTCGCGGCAAGATATGCAGACGAGAATTCCGATCCCGTACACGCGGCGAAAAACGGTTATATCGACGCAATTATCGAGCCTGAGTTCGTAAGACAATATATTATTTCCGCCCTTCAAATGTTGATGGACTAAGGCGGTGAAAATATGTTAAATCAATTATTAAAAGTATCCGCTGACCTTGCGGCGAAAGGCTATCCAAAAGACGACGTACCTTTTGGCGAAGTGGCTCTGTATGCGTTGCTCGGCTTTCTCGTTGTGTTTATCGGGATTGCGTTCTTGATTTTCGTTGTTTGGGCAGTCGGCAAAATTATGGCGTTTGCAACGAATAAACCCGCAAAGAAAAAGGAAGAACCGAAAGCGGAAATTCCCGCAAATGCTTCGCAGAACGACGAGATTTCCGATGAAACGGTTGCGGTGATTACAGCCGCGCTTATGGCGTATTATTCAAAGCAAAACAGAAAATGTGAATTTACGGTAAAAAGAATTAAGAAATTATAAGGAGAAAAAATTATGCGTAATTTTATTATAACGGTAAACGGTAAAAACTATGAAGTAGGCGTAGAAGAAGTAGGGGTAAGCGCATCCGCGCCCGTAGCGGTGGCAACGCCCGTTGCTGCACCTGTAGCAACTCCCGCACCTGCACCCAAAGCAGCTGCGCCCGCAAACGGCGAAAAGGTACTTTCTCCCTTTCCCGGTCTTATTAAAAATCTTTTAGTTGCGGAAGGCGCTTCCGTGAAAAAGGATCAGCCCATTCTCGTATTAGAAGCAATGAAAATGGACAACGATATCGTTGCTCCTTGCGACGGTAAAGTTTCTTTCTGCGTAGCGAAAGGCGCGAACGTAGAAACGGATTCCGTACTTGCGGTAATCGGCTAATAAAGGAGAATATTGATGACACAAAATTTACTCGGTGTCGGCGAAATGTTCACTCGTTTATGGGAATCGTCGGGGCTTGCAAACGGAAGCTGGGAAAATTACGTAATGCTCCTTATCTCTTTCGTTTTAATATACCTTGCGATTGTCAAAAAGTTTGAACCGCTTTTATTGTTGCCGATTGCGTTTGGTATGTTCTTAATCAATCTTCCTGGCGCACACGATATTCTCTGGGGGGATGCACATAGTTATTATGAAGTCAGCAAGGATAGCAGGGGACTTTTATGGTATCTCTTCTACGGCGTGGAAGAAGTTATTTATCCGCCTTTGATTTTCTTAGGTATCGGGGCTATGACCGATTTCGGGCCGTTGATTTCTAACCCGAAAAGTATGCTTATCGGTGCGGCGGCACAGCTTGGTATCTTTTTAACCTTAATTGGCGCGGTTGTGATTGGCTTCGACCTTGCGGCGGCTTGCTCGATTGCGATTATCGGCGGGGCAGACGGTCCTACGGCTATTTACGTCACGCAAATGATGTCTAAATTCACGAACGAAGATTTGCTTTCTGCGATTGCGGTTGCGGCATATTCGTATATGGCGTTAATTCCCATTATCCAAAAACCGCTTATGCGCTTGCTCGTACCCAAAAAAGAACGCACGATAAAAATGAAGCCTCTTCGTCAAGTGAGCAAATTAGAAAAAATCGTATTCCCCATTGTGGTCACGCTCGTCGTAGGCGTATTGCTTCCTGATGCAGTTCCGCTTCTTGGTATGTTGATGCTCGGAAACTTGTTGAAGGAATCGGGCGTATGCGACAGACTTTCTTCGCAGGCGCAAAACGGGCTTATGAACACCGTCACGATTTTCTTGGGAATTTCCGTTGGTTGCAAAGCGTATGGAAACACTTTCTTAACGCTTGGAACGCTTGGCATTATTTTGCTTGGGCTTGTTGCCTTCTGCTTCGGAACGGTTGGCGGTCTTTTAATGGGCAGATTGATGTGTAAACTTTCTAAAGGAAAAATTAACCCGCTTATCGGTAGCGCAGGCGTGTCAGCCGTTCCGATGGCGGCGCGTATATCCGAAGACGTAGGGCGTGAAAACGACCCGAATAACCACCTTTTAATGCACGCAATGGGTCCTAACGTGGCGGGTGTTATCGGTTCTGCGATTGCGGCAGGCTTCTTACTGTCGATTATTTAACGAGAGGTAAAATGATTATGGAAATGAAAAATGAAAAGAAAAAAGTAATGCTCACCGAAACGATTTTGCGTGATGCGCATCAATCGCAAGCGGCGACGAGAATGAAGATAGAAGAAATGCTTCCCGTTTTAGAGCAACTTGACGAAATCGGTTATTATTCGATTGAAGCGTGGGGCGGGGCTACGTTTGACTCTTGTTTACGTTTCTTAAACGAAGACCCTTGGGAAAGATTGCGTACGTTAAAGGCGCATTTAAAAACGCCTATTCAAATGCTTTTGCGTGGACAAAACTTACTCGGGTATCGCCATTACGCTGACGACGTTGTTGAAAAATTCGTTGCAAAATCCGTTGAAAACGGCGTTGGTGTCGTTCGTGTGTTCGACGCGTTAAACGACCCGAGAAACTTGGAAGTTTCTATGCGCGCGATTAAAAAATACGGAGGGGTTTGTGAAGCGACGATTTGTTATACGAGCGCAGAAGTAAACGGAAAAGAAGTATTCGACAACGACTACTACGTTAAACTTGCAAAACAACTTGAAGAAATGGGCGCGGATAACATCTGCTTAAAGGATATGGCGAACTTGCTTCTTCCTTTCAAAGCGTATGACCTTGTGAAAGCTCTCCGTGCGGCGTTAAAACCCGAAACGAAAATCCACGTGCATACGCACAACACGTCCGGAACGGGCGATATGGTATATCTTATGTGTATCCAAGCGGGTGCGGATATCGTCGATACGGCGCTTTCTCCGCTCGGAAACGGTACTTCCCAACCTGCAACCGAACCGCTCGTTGCAACGCTTAAAGGAACTCAATACGATACGGGTATCGATATCAATAAATTGTTGCCTATCGTAGAACATTTTAAGGGCGTTGAAAAACGCTTAAAGGACGATAAAATTCTCAACGAAAAATCAAAGAGAATTGATATCAATACGCTCTTATATCAAGTTCCCGGCGGTATGCTTTCCAACCTTATCAATCAGCTTGAAAAAGCAGGTAAAATTGATAAATTTACCGAATGTCTTGCCGAAGTTCCTAACGTTAGAAAGGATTGCGGTTATCCTCCGCTCGTCACTCCTTCTTCGCAAATCGTTGGTACGCAAGCTGTTATGAACGTCGTAATGGGTGAAAGATATAAAATGGTGACGAAAGAAACCAAAGACTTATTCGCAGGAAAATACGGCACGCTTCCGATGCCTTTAAATGAAGAAATTGCTGAAAAGGTTCTTAAAGGCGCTGAAAGAATTACTTGCCGTCCCGCAGATTTGATTGCTCCCGAATACGAATCGATTAAGCAAAAACTTATCGACTTAGGCTATTACGAAAAAGAAGAAGACGTTCTTTCCTATGCGGTATTTGAACAAGTAGCGGAAAATTATTTTAAATGGAGAATGGCAAAAAAGGAAGGCGTTGATAAAGACCTTTCCAAAAACGGCGTATATCCTGTATAATCACTACGAGATAAAAACGCAGTGAAACAAAAATCGTGAAACAATGTAAATTTACGCAACCGTACTTAAAAATCGGTTGCGTAAATTTCTATTTAGTTCTATTTATGCGATAAAACAATTTAATGTGAAACAAATTATGTGAAACATATTTATTTGTTTATTTAAACGGGGAAATATACGAGTATAAAAACGAGGGAATTAGTATGAAACAAGTATGCGTAATCGGCGGAGGAGCAGCTGGAATGATGGCGGCGTATTCGGCGGCGAAAAACGGTCATTCGGTTATCTTAATCGAAAAAAACGAAAAGCTCGGTAAAAAAATTTATATCACGGGGAAAGGCAGATGTAATTTCACGAACGATACGTCGATTGAAGATTTTATGCAAAACGTCGTTCGGGGTGAGAAATTTCTAAAAGGCTCTTTATATGCCTATTCCCCGCAAAGCGTAATGAATTTCTTTGAAGAACAAGGTTTATCTATTAAAACGGAAAGGGGAAATAGAGTTTTTCCTTCGTCCGATCACGCAAGCGACGTGACGAAAACGTTAGAAAAAGCCTGTAAACAAGAAGGCGTAGTCATTCGTTTAAACGAAAAAGTCGTTAAACTAATTACTATGCCAAATATAATACCTATGTCTGATATAAGTCAATGTTCTACGCGTGGCATAATACCTATGTGTCGCATAGTAGGCGTGCAAACAGACAAAAAGGAATATAATTGCGATTGCGTAGTGATTGCAACGGGTGGAATGAGTTATCCTACGACGGGGTCAACGGGGGACGGATATCGCTTTGCAAGCGAGCTTGGGCATACGATAATTCCTTTAAAAAGCGGGCTTTGTGGGATAAATCTCGTTGGCGCTACGCATAAAAATTTGCAAGGTTTATCCTTAAAAAACGTCTGCTTAACCGTTAAAAATCAAGACAAAATCGTATACAGCGGTTT
>CAJGCN010000086.1 GCA_904501815.1 uncultured Clostridia bacterium | reverse complement strand
GCTTTTAGCATTTGTCCGACGTATTGAACGGGGAGTAGTTCGATTTGGTCTGCGTATTTTTGACAGACTTTCAAGCTCTTCGTAGGTAGGATAACACGCTTAAAACCCGTTTTGATACATTCTAATACCCGCTTTTCCGCATACGGCACGGAACGGATTTCACCCGTTAAACCAACTTCGCCGAAAACAGAAGTGTATTTATCAATCGGAATATCGTTCGCAGCGGAAGCGAGCGCGGCGCAAACGGCAAGGTCCACCGACGGCTCGTTTAAACGGATACCGCCCATTGCGTTGACGTAGACGTCTGAGCTGAAAAAGGGGAGTCCGCAACGCTTTTCTAATACCGCTATTAACACCACGAGTTTATTGTATTCTACCCCTAAGCTCATTCTTCGGGGCATACCGTAAGCGGTTTTGGAAATCAGCGTTTGGATTTCTACGCTCATACAGCGATTACCACTCACCGACGGGGTTGCGCACGAGCCTGCCGCTACACCCCTGCTTTCGGATAAAAATAAATTCGAATAGTCGGAAACGCTTTTCACGCCTTCGTCGGTCATCTCGAACACGCCTACTTCTTGCGCTGAGCCGAAACGGTTTTTCACGGCGCGCAGGAGTTTGAAATTTTCTTCCTGCTGACCTTCGAAATAGAGCACCGTGTCCATAATATGCTCCAACACCTTAGGGCCGGCAAGCGCGCCTTCTTTCGTCACGTGCCCGATAATGAAAAAAGTAATGTTGCGGGATTTGGCAATACGAATCAGTTTTGCCGCACATTCGCGTACCTGCCCCACGCTTCCCGCCGCCGAACTCAGCTCTGCCGTATAAATGGCTTGCACGGAGTCGATTACTACGAATTGATAACCGTCTAAACTGTTTTCAATATCTTCCAAGCAGGTTTCGTTTAAAAGATACAGTCCGTCCGAATGTAAGCCTAACCGTTCGCAACGCATTTTGACTTGCGAACAGCTTTCTTCGGCAGAAACGTAGAGTACTTTTTGCGTTTTCGAAAGGTGGGCGGATACTTGGGTCAACAGCGTACTTTTGCCGATACCCGGATCTCCGCCGAGTAGCACGAGCGAGCCCGGTACGATTCCACCGCCAAGCACCGTGTCGAACTCCGAAATTCCGCTTTTTACGCGGTCGGCTTTTTCATAGCCGATTTTCGAAAGGGGAAGCGCACGGGTAGGGGAAAGAGCGGGGCGGTCGGCAGATTTAGCCGCGATTTTCACGAGCTCTTCTTGCATGGTGTTAAAGCTTCCGCAAGCAGGGCATTTGCCTAACCATTTCGGGGCGACGTACGCGCATTCCGAGCATACGAATTGCGAAGTGGGCAGTTTTGTTTTTTGTGCCATAATTCTTCTTCCTTATAAAACTTCTTTTAACAGCGCGGTTGCGTACACGGTGATGCCTTTGCCTTCTCCAACGTAGCCGAGCTTTTCGTTCGTGCCTGCCGTGATGCCGACGGCGTTGATATCTACGCCTATCACCGACGAAAGGCGTTGTTTCATTCGTTCGATATAATTTTTCAAACGGGGTTTTTCCGCTTGAATGGCGACGGATACGTTTTTTACCGCATACCCCCGTTCTTGCAATAAGCTAAGTACCCTTTCGAGCATTTTGATAGAATCGGCGTTTTTCCAACGTTCATCCGTGTCGGGGAAATAATGCCCGATATCGTTTAAGCCTGCTCCTGAAAGTAAAGCATCCATCACCGCGTGGGTCGCAACGTCGCCGTCGCTGTGCGCGAGTAAACCGCTGTCCGACGGAATTTGCACTCCGCACAGAGTGATATAGTTTTGTTGCTTTCCAAAGGCGTGGGTGTCTACGCCGAACCCTACCCGCGCAAACCCGCTTGAAAAGTCTTGGGGATAGGTGAGCTTGGTGTTTTCTAAGCTACCTGCGCAAAGCTTGGGTTTTCCGATAAACGCGGAATATACCGAAGAATCGTCGGTATACCCGCCTTGCGTTTCGTCGGCAAGGGAATAAGCTTTTTGTAAATCCGCCGTAAAAAAGCCTTGCGGAGTTTGCAGGTGGTAAAGGTTGGAACGGTCGGGAACGGACTGGATTTTTCCGTCCTTTTCAAAAGCAATCGTGTCGGTGGCGGGCACGGCGCAAATACCGCTTCCGTAAGTCAACACGCTTTGGATACAATCTAAAATACAGGCGCGGGGGACGAAAGGTCTTGCGCCGTCGTGGATAAGAACGATTTCGCTTTTCACTTCGTTCAGGGCGTTTTTCACCGTTTGAAAACGGGTTGCTCCGCCGAGCACGAAACGGATTTTTTCGTTGCCTTGAAAAAGTTTTTCAATTTCCGCTTGGTCGGCGGGGGAAACGGCGAGAAGTATTTCGTCGATTTCAGGAAAGTCGAACGCCGATACCGTTTTTTTTAAGACGGGTTCGCCTGCTAAGCTTGTAAGCAGTTTGTTTTTTTGAAAGCCTGCTCGCTCACCCTTGCCTGCCGCGCACACGATTACGGAAACGCTGATGTTTTTGCTCATCTTATCACCTCGTACAAAGTAGGGGCTTCTTCTTTTTTGACCGTTTCTTTGATATTTAAAACACGGAATTTAAGCGTGCCCGAAGAATAGAGAATTTCCACCACGTCCCCGACTTTGATTTTGGCGGCAGGCTTGGCGGGTTTACCGTTTAAAAGAACTTTCTCTTCCCCGCACGCTTCTTGCGCGACGGTACGGCGTTTTAAAATTCTGGATACCTTTAAAAATTTGTCAATTCTCATAATTTATTCCTAAAAAACAAGTTCTAAAAAAATTTTCCAAAAAAAAGAAAATGTGCATAAAAAAACGCTTGACATCTTTTCTTTCTTGCCTTATAATAAGATAATGTATCATTATGCTTTACTATGGCGTATTGCGCTAACTCGCTAAAAACGGCGGGAAAAGCAAGCGAAAAAGGTTGCCTTTCCTATCTATTATATATAAAAAACGGGAAAAAGTAAAGCAAATGAACGAAACTTTCTAAACCAACGTAAAAAATTCGATTTTTATCGATGAAAAGATATACTCGGTAGGTCGCTAAAATATAAAGTAAGGAGCAATTCACACCAAATGGATTTACCTATTCAGAAGTATGGCAAAACCGAACGAAGAAAATTCGGTAAAATCAACGAAGTAATCGACATTCCCGATCTCGTTGAAATCCAGAAAGAAAGTTATCAGGCTTTCATTCGGGAAGGCATCAGCGAAGTATTCGAAGACTTTTCTCCGATTACCGACTACTCCGACCACTTTGAGCTTTATTTCTTAGAGCACAGATTTGGCGATAAACCTAAGTACGACGAAAAAGAATGCCGTACCCGCGACGCTACGTACGCGCTTCCTTTGCGCGTAAAAGTTCGCCTTGTTAATAAGGTGAAGAACGAAGTCGTCGATCAAGAAGTGTTTATGGGCGACCTTCCGCTTATGACGGAAAACGGGGCGTTCATTATCAACGGTGCGGAACGCGTTATCGTTTCCCAGCTCGTGCGTTCGCCCGGCGTGTACAATTCGTCCACGAAGGACAAGACGGGTAAGGAAATTTTCGCCACGACCGTTATGCCTAATCGCGGTGCGTGGTTAGAGCTTGAACAAGACGCGCAAGACGCGTTATACGTCCGTGTAGACAGAAAGAAGAAGCTGTGTATCACGGTGCTTTTGCGCGCGCTCGGCTTCGGTTCGAACAGAGCGATTGAAGAACTTTTCCCCGAAGATAAGATTATTGCGGCGACCCTTGCAAAAGATACCGCAAAGAGCGAATCGGACGGGTTGTACGAGCTGTATCGCAGACTTCGTCCCGGCGAAGCTCCGACGGAAGATTCCGTAAGAGCGCACCTTTTCAATCTCTTCTTCGATTCCCGTCGCTACGACATTACCAAAGTCGGCAGATATAAGTATAATAAGAAGTTAAACCTTGCTTACCGTTTGCCCGGCTGTAAGGTTGCAGACGCTATCGTAAACCCCGAAACGGGCGAAGTGATGGCGGAAGCGGGGGAAGTAATTTCCGAAGCAAAGGCGAAAGAAATTCAAAACGCAGGCGTGAACGAAGTGTTCGTGCTTGTCAGCGACCTTGAAAACGGCGAAGTCCGCCATAAGATTATCGCGAACAACACCGTTGAGTTCGCGGCGATTTCGGATATTCCCGTGCAGGCGAGAGCGAAAGATTTCGGACTGTTGCCCACCGTGTATTATCCTAACTACCGTTTCTCGAAAATGATTGCGGAAGAATGTGCAAGCTTGACGGTAGAAGAAGTTGCGGAAAAATACGTCGACGATATCGACGCGATTTATTACACGCACGAAAAGGCGGAAGAACCCGACGAAAAGCCCGAAGAAAAGAAAAACCGTGAAAAGAGAAGAGATAACCGCCGTAAGTTCGTGGCGGCTTGTAAGCTTTTCCACGAAATTTTGTCGAGCGAAAATCCCGTGCCTACGCAAGAGCAAAAGAAGGAACTTCGTCCTTTGATTGAAAAGCTTTGCCATAAGCATATCACGGTAGACGATATCGTAGCTTCTATTTCAACCAACCTTGATTTGCGCTACGGAATCGGCACGATTGACAATATCGACCATCTCGGCAACCGCCGCGTACGCTCGGTTGGCGAATTGCTCCAAAACCAACTCCGCGTGGGTATCGCGCGTTTGGAAAGACTTATCAAAGAAAGAATGGCGACGCAAGATCCGATGGAAATTACGCCGTCCGCTCTTATCAATATCCGTCCCGTATCGGCGGTTATTCGCGAATTCTTCGGTTCGTCCCAGCTTTCGCAATTTATGGACCAGACCAACCCGATTGCCGAACTTACGCATAAGCGTAAGCTTTCCGCGCTCGGTCCTGGCGGATTGAACCGCGACCGCGCGACTTTCGAAGTCCGCGATATTCACCACACGCACTACGGACGTATGTGTCCTATCGAAACGCCCGAAGGTCAAAATATCGGTCTTATCTCGTCGCTTGCTACTTTTGCAAAGGTAAACGAATACGGCTTTATTATGAGTCCGTATAGAAGAGTGGACAAGGAAGCGGGTGTCGTCACCAACCACGTGGACTATTTAACCGCTGACGAAGAAGATAAATATATCGTAGCGCAGGCGAACGAACCGCTCGACGAAGAAGGGCATTTCTTGAACGAACGGGTAGGTTGCCGTTATCGCGACGACAT
>CAJGCN010000085.1 GCA_904501815.1 uncultured Clostridia bacterium | reverse complement strand
TGTACTTCCGTGCTCATGGTAGGAATGACTTTAATCCACGAGAACGGGTTGTTCGCGCCTTCGAGTTCTTCGTAGTAGTTTGCGTACGATTCACTTCCCCACCAGCCTTCTCCGAGCGTTTCTTCCAAATACTCCATCGTCGCACGCTTTGCCGCCGTACGGTAGCAAAGGGTCATAGGCATTTCGCTTTCCTGCTCGAATTGATGATGAATGACCACGTAAATATTTCTGAACCCCGAATAGAGCATACTCTTAAACACGTAGTAGACGTAATCTTCAAAAGTGCGTTCAGGCACGTGCACCGTACCGCTTTTTCTTCCGCCTACCGCGTAGCTCGAAGGGGAATAGGAAATGGTGGGCGCAATCATCATTTCTTTCTTTTCCGCAAGTTTTTTCACAAGCCCTTCGGCTACGAGCGTATCGCAACCGTAAGAACAATGAGGTCCGTGATATTCTACCGTTCCGCCCACGATAACGAGCGGGATATTTTTTTCTTGCACGTATTTAACTTCGCGCGGAAATACTTTATCAAAAATCATATTTTTTCTCCTTAATACGCCATCGTCGTGTAATACGCCAAATTCGTTTGACGGTTATCTAATCTACCGTATTGCACCACGATTTTTTGCGAGCTTTCGAGTTTCATTGCGTATTGCGTTTCCAAAGGAACGATATACCCGCTCATATCGTCGGGGTTGTTCATTCGAAAACATCTCACGCGCTTGGGCGCAACCGTCCAAACGATATCTTCATACGCATCCTTGTCCGCAAAAAACAGGCTGACTTTAATCGTTGCGGTTTTGTTCGTGTCGTTGACTACGATTACGCTTTCGTGCCCTTTCAGCACGCCTTCGCCTTCGGGCGGAAGTTCGCAATCGGGAACAATCCAATTTTTCTTTCCTACCGTTGCCATACTTAGAACCCCAACTCAATAATGCCTTTCTTCAAATAGTCCGTGTAGCTTTCTACGCCGTTTTCTTTGATCGCGATACCCTTTTCCCAACGGCAACCGAAGGTCGAACCGGAAATAAAGGTGTCTACTTGGAAGGTCATATTCTTTTGCAAAGTATAGTTCGAAGAAGTTTCCATCCAAGGCGCTTCTACTTCGATCATACCCGTACCGTGACAAGGTCCGTACACGTAGTTCTTTTCATAGCCGGCGTCTTTAAACATTTGCAAGAACTTCTTAGGCACTACGTCTGCCTTAATCCCCGCTTTCAAGTTTTGCGTGGTCCAGTCGTGCATCTTCAAGCAGAATTCTACGAGTTCTTTCTTTTCGCCTTCCGCCTTGCCCATAAACACGGGAAGCCCGATAGCAGGGGAGTACCCGTCGATTTTTGCCGAAAGATTGAGCTGTACGATATCGTTCTTGCCGATTACCTTATAGGTCGAACGGCTGATCGCGTGGCGGGTGGAAGATTCGCTGAATACGTACATAGGAAGCCCTTCGTATTCCGCGCCGTTTTCGTAAATCACTCTTTGCGCAACGCCGACCATTTGGAGTTCGGTGACACCCGGCTTTAACGCCTTGATTACTTCGTCGGTTGCAAGCTCAACGATACGGAAGCCTTCTTTAATACAAGCAAGTTCGTTTTCGCTCTTAATCGAACGCAAGGAAACCATAATATCGCTACAAATGGAAATTTCCGCTTTCGGGAAACTTTCCTTTAAGCCTTCCATAATCGGCAACGTACATTCTACATAGCTACCCAAACCGATTTTCAAGTTTTCACCCGTTGCGCCAACGTAGTCGAACGCCATTTTAAAGGTGTCGGGAATAAGTTCGGGATAAGAAGGGTCAGCCGATTCACGGAATTCTTTCAAAACCATTACCTTATCGATTTTCCCGAAGTCTTTTGCGAAAATAGCCGATTCAGGACCAACGAGAAGCACCGCTTTCCCGTTTGCGCCGATCAAAACGCCCGCTCTTTCGAACAAAGGCCAAAAGCCCGAAAAATATCTTGCGTTCGCATAATCGCTTTCCGTCGATACGACGAGCATTGCATCAAGCCCTTTTGCCGCGACGAGTTTCGCCGCTTTTTGGATTCTTTCCTGATATTCGTAGTCAGGAATACAAATTCTACCCATAAATTTTACCTCTCTTGTCTTTTTTTCTTCCGTGCGGAAATTTTTCCGCTCCGTTTCCTTTATTATATCACAACTCCCCTTATTTGTCTTTACATAATTATAAATTTATGGTATAATATCGTAAATATTTTTTCTTTCGGTACTTATTATGGAATTTATTTTAAAACCTTTTCAAGAAGAAATCGTCGTCAAACGGCTGGCGAACGTACATTATTTCGAGTTTACCCCGAGCTATCACACGAGCGGGGACAGCCACCCTTTTTGCGAGCTTTTATACGTAGACAGCGGGAGTATTCAAATCGTTTCGGAAAACTACACGGGTGAGCTGAAACAAAACGAAATGATTTTACACGGCGCAAACCAAAAACACGCGCTTGCTTGCGAAGACAACGTTGCGCCGAACGTGATTATTATCGGGTTTGAGTGCGTGAGTAAAGAGCTTGAAAAGCTCACGTTCTCACCCTTTCGTTTGCCGACGGAATTGCAAAAAATGCTCGCGGAAATTATCAAAGAAGCGCGCGCGGTCTACGAACCGCCTTATAATATCCCAAACTTAAAGGATATGAAAAAGCGTTCGGGTTTTTCGTTTGGCGCTGACCAGCTCATTAAAGAATACCTGCAAATTTTCCTAATTAAATGCCTACGCGGAGAAATTGCGGACGAGCGACAAATTTCTGCCACCGAAGCGGAAGACTCGCAAATTCGGGAAGTCAAGAGCTATTTAGACGAAAACTACTCCCAAAAAATCGTAGTAGACGAGCTTTGTTTCCTGTTCGGCACGAACAAAACGACGTTATCCAAAAAATTCAAATCGGCGTACGGCGCAACGATTATCGACTACGTAAACACGCTCCGCATCAAACACACGAAACGTTTATTGCGTGAAAACCGCTATACGCTGACGGAAATAGCGAATATGCTTAATATGTCGTCGGTGCATTATCTAACGGCGTTATTCAAAAAATACGTCCGTCTAACTCCGACGGAATACCTACGCACCCTAAAAGAAAAATTAAGCTGAGCCCTTTGGCAAGGGTCAAGGGGCGTTGCCCCTTGCGGATTGTAAAGGCAGAGCCTTTACGCCCCTTTGGCAAAAGTCGCCGTTAGGCAAAATAAGTACCCTTAATAGGAAAACGCAGTTTTCCGTTAGATTGCCACGCCTTTTCCGCGCTGTCATTGTGAACGAAGTGCGACAATCTCGCGGAAAAGGCTCGCAATGACCGTATATTTGTCATCGCAAAGGAGTGAAACGACTGTGACAATCTCTTTCCGCCCTTTGGGCGATTGCGTGGCAAAGCCACGAAAATAGCGCAACCTACGGTTGCTTTCCTGTGTCCGTTAGTTCGTGGGCTCTGCCCACACCCGCCAGAAACTCAGTTTCTGGACTTCCTATTAAGGTTTCCTTGACCCTTGTATTTTTTTGTGTAAAAAAAGGACTTGGCGTGTTTGACCAAGTCCTTTTGCCGTTATGTTATTTGCCTTCTTTTTGGGCTTTTAATTCTTTTTTGAGTTTCTTGCGAACACGGCCGTAGTACGCAAAGAAGAATACGATTAAGAAAATCGCCACCGCAAAGGATACCCACGCGCCCGACGAGAACGAAATACTAAGCGCGCTGAGCGTTTTCGACGTTTCCGCGCCGACCATTTCGCCTAAGAACGAAGTCGGGTCGGATAATAACGATATCGCAAGCGAAGGTAAAATCACGAGTACTAAGAAAGGCAACCAGCCTAAAAGAATAGGAAGTTTCAACTTAATACCGTTGTTCGCCGCAAAAAACGTCTTAATTAAAATCTTGATAATCAAATACGCCCAAGTAAAGAACGTGAAGAATAATACGTAGGAAACAATCTGCATGACGAGCGAAATCGTTTCCGCCGCGTCTTTGGGAATTGAGTCAAGTAAGGTTTGGCGTACTTTTTCTTTAAGCTCTTCTGCCGTTTCCTTTTCCGTTTCTTCCGCCGTATCCGCTACGTAGCTTGCGCGCATTGCTTTCTTCGACGGCTCGGCGTCTCCGCCACCGTTTTCTTCGCTACCCGTATCGCCTTGATCCAGCTTATCCCCGAGTACGTCTTCAATGTCTTCGCCGTTCAACAGGGCAAGCATGATTTCGGAAACGAAATCGTCAACGTTAATCGTGCCGTCTTCTTTTTCAAGCTTTTCAAGCACTTCCGCAACCTTATCGTGAATTTCCGCTTTGTCTTCCGCTGAAAGCTCCGCATCAACGAATTCTTCATATTTCTCCCCCGCCGCGCCAAGCTTATCGAAGACTTCCGAAACCGTTTCCGTCACCTTATCGGCAATCTTTTCCGTCGTTGCGTTCTCCGCATAAAGCGCGTCCATTAACCCTTGCGTTTTTTCTTCTATGTACGCATCCGTAATGCCAACGTCGTCTAAAATTTCCTGCACGCGGTCTGCATCTTCGAAATTCCCGTTGCTTTCGAATACGTCTTTTACGCTATCTTTCACGGTGCTTTTTAAGGTCAATTTCGATACTTCCGAAACCACCCCTTTGGCAACCTTATTCAGCGTTCCCGAAAGTTGCTGAACGACCTTTTCCACGTTTGAATCGATTACCCCTTCCACGACTTTCGTTGCGTCTTCGCTAATCGACGAGATGACGACGGACGTTTCCAAACGAATCGTAAGCTTAATCTCTACGCCGTCTTTGCCGACGATTTTTTCCACGTCGATTTCTTCCCAAACGTCCTTTTCAACGTTTTCGGTGTTATTCTCTGCGCCGTCTTGCGCGCCGTTTTGCGAATTATCTCCGCCCGTTTCGCCTTTAATCATTTCTTCCAGCATATCGGCTTTGACGGTGTAGGCAAGATCAATCGTCCACAGCGGTGCGATAAAGTACGCGGCAATCGACAACACGCAAAAAATCGTGACGACTATATTGCAAATAAACAAAATAAGTTTTTTCTTAGCCATTAGTATTACTCCTAAAACTTTATGCTATCACGGGTTATTATAGCACAATCCCGCGTGCGTGTCAATATATTTTACGATAAAATTCCCGATTGTGGGAATCGCGTTTTTAGATTGTCGCAGTCGCTTACGCTCCGATTGTCATTGCGAACGAAGTGTGGCAATCTCTTTTCAGATTGTCGCAGTCGCTTACGCTCCGATTGTCATTGCGAACGAAGTGTGGCAATCTCTTTTCAGATTGTCGCAGTCGCTTGCACTAC
>CAJGCN010000084.1 GCA_904501815.1 uncultured Clostridia bacterium | reverse complement strand
GCGGTTGCCGCTTTGCTTGCCGAATACGAAGTAGACGAAGCAACGGCGCGCGCCGACGTGGAAAAATTCGTTGAAATTTTAACGGAGAACGGGTTTGCCGAATAAGAAGTATGTCTAACGCAAACGGGGAAAAGCTCAAAATTGAAGAAGTCCTTGCTTTAGAAGGAAAATACGTTGGTCCAACCGTTGGGGTAAGTATGTTGCCTATGCTCAAAAATCGGCGGGATACGATCGTTGTAAAACCAAAAACGGGACGGTTAAAACGCTTAGACGTCGCTTTATACCGCAGGGGAAACGACTACGTGCTACATCGCGTGTTAGAGCCGATTGACGGGGGATATATTATTCGTGGTGATAACTGTTATAGCCTTGAAAAAATCCATGAAGACGACGTATTCGGCGTTCTTACCGAGTTTTTTAGAAAGGATAAACATTATTTTTGTACGGATAAAAAATATTTGCGTTATGCAGAACGCAGAATTAAGACGTATAAAATACGTGCGTTTTTCGTGCGTTTAAAGGCTAAGGTTAAAGGTTTTATCAAAAAGATTTTGAAAGGATTGGGAATAAGAAAATAAAATGAAAAGAGAAATTTCGTCTGAACAAGGAAAAGCGTGGTTAAAAAAAGAAATGCGTCCTTATCGGACGATTATTTCCTTTTTAGCTATTTTATCAATTACGGCAACGATATTTTCGTTGGCGTTTGCCTATCTCGTTAGGTATTTAATTAACGGCGCAAAAGTGGGTGATAAAAATCAACTCCTGATTTTTTCGCTCGTGTTGCTGTTCGTTTTATTATCAAAAATCTTTTTGCAAACCTTTTTATCGTTTTTGTCTGAGCGCACTCGAGCAAAAATAAACGCCGAACTGCGTACAAGATTGTTTTCTAAAATTTTGCGTTCCGACTATCCGTCCGTGCAAGCGTATCATAGCGGAGAATTACTCACAAGATTAACGACGGATATTCAAGAAGTTGCCACCGATAGCGTAGGCTTATTGCAGGCGATAGCTGGAATGATTACGCAATGTATCGGCGCAACCGTCGCGCTTTTGACGATAGACCCTTTATTTACAGGAATATACGTTTTAGGCGGTTTACTGCTCGGCGGAGTGTCCGCATTGTTCCGTAAACTCATAAAAAAATACCATAAAGAATTTATGGAAGCTGACGGCGCATCAAGAGCGTATATGCAAGAAGGCGTTGCTTCGATTCTTACGATTAAAGCGTACGGCGCGGAAGAAAGCGCATCGGAAAAAGCAAAGGATTTTTCTAAGAATTACTACGAAAAGCGCATGAAGCGGAATAAGCTCAGAACGGTTATGAACGGGTTGTTTTCCCTTTTGAGCAATACGGGTATGATTTTTGCCGTCGTTTGGTGTAGCGTGAGCGTACTCAACGGCAACGACGATTACGGTTCAATTTTATCGGTTATTTTATTATTGATGCAACTTCAACAGCCGTTTGCTTCGTTTAGCGGGATTATTCCCGTCTTTTATTCGCGGGTTGCGAGCGGAGAACGGCTTGCCGAAATTGAGAATATTGCCCAAGACCAAATTGAAACGGGTAATATAGAAAATGATTACGAATCCTTGACGAAAATTCGTTTGCAGGGCGTGGAATTCAGCTACGGCAAAGAAAATATTTTAACGAACGCAACCGCCGAGATAAAAAAAGGGGAAATCGTTTGCGTGACGGGCGCATCAGGCTCAGGAAAAAGTACTTTATTTAGATTGCTTTTGTCTGTGTATCAGCCGACGAAAGGGGAAATTAAACTCGAATACGGTGATTATACGCAAGCTTTATCTGAAAAGACGAGAGAGTTGTTTGCTTACGTACCGCAAGGGAATTTCCTGTTTTCTGGTACTATACGAGAGAATTTATTATTCTTTTCTGAGAAAAAGGACGGGGAAGGGGTTGAATTAAGCCTAAAAAACGCTTTATTGACGGCGTGCGCGGAGTTTGTATACGAGCTCCCCGAAGGTTTAGACACCCTTTTAACGGAGCGTGGTGGTGGACTTTCGGAAGGACAGCTTCAACGGCTTGCCGTTGCGCGCGCATTTATTTCCGAAAGACCTATTTTATTGCTCGACGAAGCGACGTCTGCTCTTGACGGAGAAACTGAACAAAAGCTTTTAGAAAACGTTAAAAAAATGCCGAATAAGACCTGTATAATCGTCACGCACCGTCCTGCGGCTCTTGCAATCGCCGACCGCATCTTAAAAGTAGAAAACGGTCAAATTATATAATTTTATAATAATTTTAATGAACGGAAAAGAAAAAACCTGCACTACTAATCGTAGCACAGGTTCTGGCAGGGAAGACAGTGAGTCGTGAACGAAGTGGAATAGCGTTAGCGTCAGACGCAACCAAAAGAAAAGACCTGCACTACTAATCGTAGCACAGGTTTTGGCAGGGAAGACAGTGAGTCGTGAACGAAGTGGAATAGCGTTAGCTTCAGACGCAACCAAAAGAAAAGACCTGCACTACTAATCGTAGCACAGGTTTTGGCAGGGGAGACGCGATTCGAACACGCAACCAGCGGTTTTGGAGACCGCTGCTCTACCGTTGAGCCACTCCCCTAAACAACGAAGCCATTATATAACAAAAAAAGGTTTTTGTCAATTATTTTTTACGGCAAAATCAAGGAAAAAAATTTTTTATTCAACTTTTATGGTTTAAAAGATGGAAAACGCAAAAAAACGAGTAATTTTATATACGGACGGCGCGTGTTCGGGAAATCCCGGACTCGGCGGTTTTGCGGGCGTTTTGCTTTACGGTGAGCATAAGCTCGAATATAACGGCTACGAGAAAGAAACAACGAATAACCGCATGGAAATCCTTGCCGTAATCGAAGGGTTAAAACGTTTAAAATACGCCTGTACCGTTGACGTGTACAGCGATTCGGCGTATACCGTCAACGCCTTTTTAAACGGTTGGATTTACGGTTGGAAAAAGAAAGGCTGGAAAAAGGCAGACGGAAAAGCCGTTTTAAACGTGGACCTTTGGGAAGAATTATACGCCTTAACAAAATTGCACGAAGTATCTTTTCATAAAGTTGCAGGGCATGCGGATAATCCTTTAAATAACCGTTGCGACGAGCTTGCCCGCAAAGCGATTGAAGAATTAAGAAACAAAATTAGTCGAGAATAACCGATTATAAAAAAGCATATAATCGTCTATACTATTTTAAAAATCAAGAGAGAGAAGTATGGACGAACAAAACCGCGCACCGAAAAAAATTTTACCGTATATAATTACTTTTATCGTATTAACGGCGAGTTGTATCGTTTTTGAGATTTTATGTATAGAAAACACGAATATCACTTGGATAACGGCGTATAAAGCTGTATGGTTAGTTTCGTGTATAGCATTAACCGTAGTAGCGTTTGCTATTTCGGTTCTTTTTCTTCTTAAAAGAAAAGAGTTGATCGTTAAATCTTTATTAAGCGGATATATTTTCGTGTTATTCGTTTTAATCGTTCTATATATTTTGCAAGAAATAGGCTTTTTTAGTATTGTTCAAGACTCTGAAGCGTTTCAAAACTATATCCAAAAATCCGGTGCTTGGATGCCCTTGATTTATATACTTTTTCAATATTTTCAAGTTATTATTTTGCCTGTTCCAAGCGTCGTTAGTACGGTTGCGGGCGTTGCGCTGTTTGGAGCGTTTAAAACGACTGTATATAGCCTGATAGGGATTTTGGCGGGTTCTTTTACGGCGTTCTTTATCGGACGAAAATTAGGGGCGAAAGCCGTTTCGTGGTTGGTGGGGGAAGACTCTTTAAAAAAATGGCAAAAAAAGCTCAAAGGGAAAGACAATTTATTTTTAACCGTAATGTTTTTATTACCGCTTTTCCCCGACGATATTTTATGCTTTTTAGCCGGGCTATCTTCTATGACGACTCTTTATTTTTCTATAATGATTATCGTTTGCCGTATTTTAGCCGTTGGGGCAACCTGTTATTCAATCGATTTAATTCCCTTTAACACGACGTGGGGATTAATCGTATGGGGGATATTGATTACTTTAATCGTTTTAGCGTTTATTCTTATTTATAAAAATATGGATAGAATAAACGATTGGCTTTCAAAACGTTTTAAAATTTTTCGCAAAACAAAGAATAAGAAAAACGAAAGAGAAAAATAATAGTATAAACGACTTTTTCGATTATATAACCTTTTAAAATCGACAATGCGCGTGAAAATATTTCACTTATGCGCATCGTCGGTTTTTTTATTAAAAAAAATTGTTATTTTATGAAAAAATTTACTTTCATACAGTTGACTTTTAAAAGCGTTTGATGTAAAATGTTAATTGGTGGGAATTTGGTAAAACTTTAAAAATTTTGCCGAATTTTGACTGAAATTTCTTGGAGGCACTTTATGGATAAAATTCAATTACTGCAAGAAAGAAAAGCGAAAATTATGGAAGCGGGGAAAGCGGTTAGAGAACAAATCTCTGCGCTTGTCGACGAAGAAAGTTTCGTAGAACTTTCCGCGTTTAGCTTTTCTAAAAGCGATTTCTACGGTGAAGACGCCGTAGGCGAAGGTGTAATTACGGGCTTTGCAACCGTAAACGGCTATCCTTTTTATATCGTTGCGCAGAATTTCAACGTACAGTTCGGTGGCGTATCCAAAGCAAATTGCGAAAAAATCGCAAAATGCCTTGATGCTGCTGAAAAGAACGGAACGTCCGTGATTTATCTTTTGAATACGGTCGGCGTTTCCGTTGGTGAGGGCGTAAACGTTCTCGAAGGGCTTGGCGAGCTTTTAATCAAGGCTACTCGTTTAAAATCCAGCGTATATCAATACGTAGTGGTGAACGGCGAAGTCTACGGCTCTGCGGCAATGCTTGCGGCAACGGCAGATTTCACTTTCTTTATTGATAAGAAGAGCGTACTTGCCGTCAATAGCCCGTTCGTTTTATCGGCAAAATCTGGTAAAAATTTAAAGAAAGAAGAAGTTGGCGGTGCGGAAGCGTTGGACAAAACGGGAATTCCTTCTTTCGTCGTGAACGACTTGGTTGCCGTTCGTGAAAAAATCAGCGAATTAGTGGAATTAGTGGAAGTACCCGTCGTAGATGCTGACTTGAATACTACCGTTCCCGAACTTAACGACGGCGCGAACGCAAAAGCGCTTTCCGCCGTGTTTGAAAACGCAGTAGAAATCGGCGCAGGCTATGAAAAAGACGTAAAAACCCTGCTTTGCCGTATCGGCGGGATTTCCGTTGCGGCACTCGTTTTTGATAGCGAAAAAGAAGGGGTATCTCTTACCGCTTCGAAAATGGCGAAGATTAAGGATTTCGTAGAGTTTGCGCACTTAGCAAACTTGCCTTTCGTTTGCTTTACCGATACGCTTGGGATTTGTCCTTGTTCTTGCGCGAACAACAGTCGCGTGATGAAAGAAATTGCGGAATATTTAGATGCGTTGG
>CAJGCN010000083.1 GCA_904501815.1 uncultured Clostridia bacterium | reverse complement strand
GCTGCGTTTACCGTAGCTGCGTCAACTTCGCCTTCGCAAATTGCAACAAGTTGGGTAAGCGAACCGGTAGGAACGGGAACGCGTTGTGCGCAACCGTCAAGCACGCCGTTGAGTTCAGGAATAACGAGCCCGATAGCCTTAGCAGCACCCGTAGAGTTGGGAACGATATTTACAGCCGCAGCTCTTGCACGGCGAAGGTCGCCCTTTCTGTGAGGTCCGTCAAGTACCATTTGGTCGCCCGTGTACGCGTGAATCGTGGTCATATAACCTTTCTTGATTGCCGCGAGCTTGTTGAGCGTGTTTGCCATAGGCGCAAGGCAGTTGGTGGTGCAGGAAGCAGCGGAAATGATTTGATCGTCTTTCGTCAACGTCTTTTCGTTTACGCTGTATACGATCGTTTTAAGATCGTTGCCTGCGGGAGCGGAAATAACGACTTTCTTTGCGCCTGCTTTGATGTGCGCTTCGCTCTTCGCTTTCGAAGTGTAGAAGCCAGTACATTCCAAAACAACGTCAACGTTGTTTGCCGCCCAAGGGCAGTTAGCCGCGTCTTTTTCCGCGTAGATTCTGATGGTCTTACCGCATACGGTAATCGTACCTGCTTCGTCGTCAGCAGAAACGGTGTCCGCGTGTTCGTATCTACCCTGCGCGGAGTCGTACTTCAAAAGGTGCGCGAGCATCGAAGGGCTGGTAAGGTCGTTGATAGCAACGATTTCGTAGCCTTCTGCGCCGAACATCTGTCTGAATGCGAGACGACCGATACGGCCGAAACCATTGATTGCAACTTTTACGTTTGCCATAATAATAAATCCTCCAAAGATTAAAAAATTTTTTTAAACCGATTTTTAGTACGGCGAGAAAGGACAAACCCCTTACTGCCGTTTTCTTCCAAATACTATTTTACCACACTTTTTTGTTTTCGTCAATAATTTTTTACATAAAAGCGAAAAAATATTTATTTTCGCAAAAAAACTCTTGGCAAGGCTCAGAAAGTCCTATTAAGGGTCAAGGGGCATTGCTCCTTGTGGGGTGCAGGGGTGAAACCCCGCAAATATATGCCCAAGTAAAGCAACCGCAGGTTGCGCTATCTTGCAATCTTTGATTGCACAATCGCCCAAAGGGCGTAAAGGCTCTGCCTTTACAATCCGCAAGGGGATAATCCTCTTGAGCCTGAAAGGAAAGTTTTTGTCCTGCCTAATAGGGATTATTCTTCTTCGTCGTCAAGCTCGTCCTGTTGAGGCTGGTTGCCTTTTTTAAAGCGTACGTCTTGAAGCGGAAAGTCTTTGAATATTAACCCGCCGTTTTTATCGTCGATTTTGACTTTTACTTGCATTTTCAGCATGTTTACCGACGCCACCGAGCCTTTTCCGTCGGGCGTGCCGACTTCCGAGCCGATTTTTGGCATTTTCTTATACGCATCTGCGTAATAATCGCTTTCATAGCTCAAACAGCACATCAACCGACCGCAAAGTCCGCTGATTTTACCGGGATTTAACGAAAGACCTTGCGTTTTCGCCATTTTGATACTTACCTTTTTAAACTCGGGCATGTTCCCCGCGCAACAGCAAACCCGTCCGCACGGCGCAATCCCGCCGAGATATTTCGTTTCGTCACGCGTGCCGACTTGACGAAGCTCAATCCGAGTTTTAAACGCCGAAGCCAAGTCTTTAACGAGTTCTCTAAAATCCACTCTGCCTGCCGACGTGAAAAAGAACACGATTTTACTCCCGTCAAACGCAAACTCGCAGTCCACGAGCTTCATTTCCAGCCCCCGTGCGGCTATCTTTTCCCGACAAGTCTGCATTGCTTGCGGTTTTTTCTCTTGACAAGCTTCGTAAAACTCTTTATCTTTTTCCGTCGCTATTCTAACGATAGGTTTCAAAGGTTGCACGACTTCGTCGTCAGGCACGGAGCGTTCGGGATAAGCCACCCAAGCGTATTCCAACCCCCTTGAAGTTTCAACGATTACGGGCATATTCCGCTCGTAAATCTCCCCCTGCTTAGGGGAAAAGTAATACAGCTTACCGCCCGATTTAAATTTAATCACTACTACGTTTATCATAACAAATATCCTTTTGTTTTATCTATTATTTTGAAAATCTTGCCCCTTTTAATAGGAAGTCCAGAAACTCAGTTTCTGGTGGGGGGCAGGGACAACGCCCCTTGACCCTTGATAGGGGACGTTAATCGTGCCAAAGCACACGCGAGAGTGCGATCTCTACGCATTGTGGAAAGTTTGCATTGAAAAAAAGTTCTTTTTCCGCATCCGTCAACGCTTCTTGCGCAAACAATAACGAGCTTAACGAACGATTATTCGCAACGGCGCAAACCTTGTCTTTTTCCGTCGGTAAGAAAAAATACCTTTCTTTCGATACGAGCTCTCCGCTTTCCGAAGCTTTGTATAAAAATGCGTCGCGGAAAATCAGCTTTATAAAAGACAGGAGTTCCTTTTTATATTTTATATCCGAAATCTTTTTTATGGAAATCGGCAACGTGGAAACGCTCGCCGTACAAAGCTCAAAAGCCCTGTCCGTCAGCTCTTTATAATACCCGCCGTCGAGCACGTTTCGCGCCGTGCCTACACTTCCCGCACTTGCGGCTGCAGCAAGGGAAATTTCTCGCTCAGACGCACCCCCGTCCCTATACGTACGCCTTAAACACTCCGCAACTTTTTCTTCGGTAAAGGGTAAAATTTCCAGCTTTTCCGTTCGGGAAAGTACGGTGGACAACACCGAATAAGAAGCCGTTGCTCCTAACAGGAAAAACACGTTTTCGGGCGGTTCTTCCAAAACTTTTAAGAGTTTGTTTTGCGCCTGCGCCGTCGCTTCGGAAAAATCCGCAATCAAAAAGAGTTTTTTTCCGCCTTCAATCGGCTTTAAAGTGATTTCTTCCAAAAGGTCTTCCGTTTCCGCAACGGTAAACTTCTTGTCCGTTTTCGGATAAGTCAAACAGTCTGAAAACACTTCCCCGTCAATAAGCGAAGCCGTACGGGCTTGGTCTTGCGTAGTCGGTTCGTCGCAATAAAAAAAGAGTTTTGCAAACGTTTTTACCGCGCTACGCAGGTTGCGCTTATCGTCTAACAGTAAAAGATAGGCGTGATGCAAACGGTTCTTGTCCCGTTCCGCTTTTAAAAGCCGATAAGCTTGCGTGTTTTTCAAAAGCGTTTGCATTTTTTCGCCTCCTTACGATTTCCAAGCAGTATTATAACACAATTTGCAAAAAATAGCAACTGTTCTTATTGAAGTAAATTAAAAAAACACCCTTTTAAACTTGACAGACGCAATTTAAAGTGATATAATATTTATAAAATATTATTCTGAGCTCATTTTCGCTCGGAAGAAAACTTGTAAGGAAGGAAAAAGATGGAAGAACAAACCAAAGAATTTCACGCGGACGAAGAATTCGGATTAAAAGATATTTTTCGCGCACTCTGGTCGAAAATCCTAATCTTGCTACTCGTTCTCGTTCTCGGCGCAACGGCGGGTGGTTTATACGGATATCTCGACACGAAAGACGTCTACGTTTACGGCGCAAACCCTGAATTTTACATCAACCCCGACAAGTACCCGAAAGAAGACGAAACGTCGGATAAAGAAAGTCAATACGGCGTATACGGCGCGTACGGGCAACACGTTATGGAAAATATGGTCAAGCTCCTTTCGTCGGAAAGCTTTTCCAAGCAGCTGATGGAAGCGATGCCCGAAGGAATTAAACCCAACGTTTCCAAAACCAACGCCGACGGGTCTATCAATAAAACTTACGCGAGCTTTCTTCGCAAAATCAACAGCTCCGTTCGTTTCTCCTACACAGGTGCGCAAGCCATCGAAGACTCCGATTTATCGAAGAGCTTTATCTACGTTTCCATTTCCGTATACGGCAAGGAAAATAAGGCTTTTGCGGAAGCTCTGTTGACGGCGGTTGAAGCGGAAGTCCCCGCGTACATTGAAAAATATATGGTCGTACCCAGCGGCTACGATTTCACGAACTGCGTTAAAACTTCCGAGCTTGACGAAATTTACCAAACGAACGTAGGGCAAACGAAAGACGCAACGACGAAATACGCGATTTTATTAGGCGTGGTAGCGCTTTTGGTGGCGTGCGTGGTGGTCGTACTCGTTTCGCGCACGGACAACCGTTTCAGAAACTACGAAAGCGTAGCGCAACGCTTCGGCGTACCCGTGCTCGGCGTGTTGCCGTCCATTGAAAAAAGAGAATACGACGGGGAGGTAAGAAAATGAGCATTTTCTCAGGCATTTCCGAAAAATTACGCGAAAAACGCTTAAAAAAGGCTGGGGTAGACACGAGTCTTGATTCCAAGCCCTACCTGCTTAACGAAAGAAGCCCGTTTGCTTTAACGGAATCATTCCGTTCCTTGAAATCTTCCTTGTCCGTTTCGGTTGCGAAAAACGGTACGGACGGCGTTTCGTTCTTATTAACTTCCGCATTCCCCGAAGACGGGAAAACGACGGTCGCTTCCAACCTTTCGTTAATGTTCGCGCACTCCGACGTAAAGGTCGTTTTAGTAGACGCAGATATTCGCAAAGGCAGAGTGGGAAAATTCTTCAACCGTAAAAATTCGCCCGGTTTATCCGATTATTTATCGGGACAAGCCACGCTCGACGAGATTTGTCAGCCTTCTGCCGTCAGCGAGAATTTATATATTATTCCTTGCGGTACGATTTCCCCCCGCCCTTACGAAATTTTAGAAAGCGAAAAAATGAAAGAGCTTTCTACCGTTCTTAAACAAAAATTCGATTACGTAATTTACGATACTCCGCCCGTATTATTAGTAGCGGATGCGCTGGCGCTTGCCCCGCTCGTAGACGGCGCTGCGCTCGTATGCAGACATCTTTCTTCGTACGTATCGGACATGGCGAACGCATTAAACAAATTATCGTTTGCGAAAATAAACATTTTAGGGATTATCGTCAACGACTACAAAGGCGCTAAGAAAACCAAACGCAAAAACTATTATTACTACGAGCATTACGGCTACGGCTCAAAACGCTCGGAAGAAAAGCCCGAATGACGAAGTAAACCTGTCCGAAAGGGCAGGTTTTTCAATAGCTTCCCTAACGAAAAAACTATTAGATTGCCACGCTACGCTCGCAATGACTGTTATTCTGTCATTGTGAAGGAGCGTAAGCGACTGCGACAATCTATTTCGCCCTTTGGGCGACTGCGTGGCAAAGCCACGAAAATAACGCAACCTATCGGTTGCTTAATTAAGTCCGATAATGCGGGGCGTTGCCCCTGCACCCCACAAGGGGCAATACCCCTTGACCCTTAATAGGGAGTTTCTGGACTTCCTATTAAAAGGATTATCCCCTTGACCTTTATTATGGGTTTCGTTAAGACAAAACTCTTTTGTTTGAACGGAGTAAGTTTTGGGTAATAATAAATATATGGAAAAGATTATGGATAAAGAATTATTAAGAACGAACGTT
>CAJGCN010000082.1 GCA_904501815.1 uncultured Clostridia bacterium | reverse complement strand
GAATAGAGTATTTTTCCAGCAACGCTTCAAAGCGTTCTCTGTCTTCCGCTCTATCCACGCTGTCGGCGCTCGTACCTAAAATACGCACGCCGTGCGTGTTGAAATACGCGCAAAGATTGATCGCCGTTTGTCCGCCGAAAGTAATAATCACACCGTAGGGTTTTTCTACGTCGAGAACGTGTTGCACGTCTTCGGGCGTTAAAGGTTCGAAATACAGTCTGTCCGCCGTGTCGAAGTCGGTGGAAACCGTTTCGTGGTTGTTGTTGATAATGACTACTTCGTAGCCGAGCTCTTTAAGCGTCCAGACACAATGCACGGACGAATAGTCGAATTCAATTCCTTGACCGATACGGATAGGTCCTGAGCCGATAACGATAATGCGTTTCTTTTCGCTCTTATCCACGAACGGTTTCGCTTCGTCGTGCGCCGTTTCGTCGAAAGTGGAATAGAAATACGGCGTTTTTGCGGGGAATTCCGCCGCGCAGGTATCTACCATTTTATACACCGCTTTCTTGTGGTAAGGAATTTTTTGTCCGCTGAACGCTTCGATATCCTTATCCAAATAACCGAGCCGTTTCCCTTCTTCATAGACTTCACGGGTAAGCTTCACGTTCGGGAGCATTTCTTCGTAAGCGATTAAATTCTTGAATTTATTCAAGAAGAATTTATCAATCTTGGTTTTCGCGTATACTTCGTCAACGGAAACGCCTTTTTTAAGCGCGGCATAGACTGCGAAAATACGCTCGTCCGTCATTTCCGTAATCTTTTGCGCAAGGTCTTCTTTCGTCCAGTTCAAGAACTTTTTATAGTTCATAGTACTCGTAGAAATTTCCGCACCGCGAACGGCTTTCATAATCGCCATTTCAAACGACGTACCGATAGACATTACTTCCCCCGTCGCTTTCATTCTCGTACCGAGTTCACGTCTTGCGTATAAGAATTTATCGAACGGCCACTTGGGCATTTTTACAACTAAATAGTCAATCGTAGGCTCAAAGCACGCGTAGGTGTTCCCCGTCACGTCGTTTACGATTTCGTCGAGCGTGTAGCCGAGCGCAATTTTCGAAGTCACTTTTGCAATCGGGAAGCCTGTCGCTTTAGAAGCAAGCGCAGAAGAACGGCTTACGCGGGGATTTACTTCGATTACCGAATATTCGAAAGAATCGGGATTAAGCGCGAACTGCACGTTGCAACCGCCTTCAATGCCAAGCTCGTTAATAATCGCAAGCGCGGCGGTTCTGAGCATAGAATATTCTTTATTAGAAAGGGTCAACGCAGGCGCAACGACGATAGAATCCCCCGTGTGAATCCCGACGGGGTCTACGTTTTCCATTGAACAAACGGTAAGCGCGTTGCCTTTACAGTCGCGAATTACTTCGAATTCGATTTCTTTCCAACCGGCGATATATTTTTCAATCAAGACTTGCGTGATCGGAGAAAGCATCAAGCCGTTGTGCGAAATTAAACGCAAATCTTCTTCGTTATAAGCCACGCCACCGCCTGCACCGCCGAGCGTATACGCAGGACGGATAATGACGGGATAACCGAGCTTGTTCGCAATCGCAACGCATTCTTCCACCGTGTAGGCAATATCCGAAGGAACGCAGGGTTGATTGATTTTCTCCATCGTTTCTTTGAACAGCTCGCGGTCTTCCGAACGGTCGATCGCATCCAGCTTCGTGCCGATAAGCTTTACGCCGTATTTATCCAAAAATCCCGACTTCGCAAGCTTACAACCCATCGTAAGACCCGTTTGTCCACCGAGTGAAGCGAGTAAGCTATCGGGGCGTTCTTTGATGATGATACGCTTTAAGCTTTCTTCCGTTAAGGGTTCGAGATAAATTTCGTCCGCAAGGGCTTTATCCGTCATAATCGTTGCGGGGTTGGAGTTGCAAAGAACGACGTTCACCCCTTCGCTTTTCATTACGCGACAAGCTTGCGCACCAGCGTAGTCGAATTCCGCAGCTTGTCCGATAACGATAGGTCCTGAACCGATTACGAGTACCTTTTTAATATCACTTTTCTTAGGCATAGTTTTTACTCCTTTTCGATAATCGCAATAAACTTATTATAGAGCGCATTGCTCTCGCAAGCCACGCCCATAGACGCGGGCGAGAATTGCACGGTGAACGCTTTTAACGCAGGGTAATCAATCCCTTCGCACGTGCCGTCGTTGACGTTGATATAATCGACCGTACCCGTCGTAAGCGTTTTTTCTTCGACTACGTAGCCGTGATTTTGCGAAGAAATATACACTCTTTCGTTTTTAAGGGATTTTACGGGTTGATTGCCACCCCTATGACCGTATTTCATTTTGCTGACCTTAGCGCCGGTCGCAAGCGCAACCAGCTGATGACCAAGCCCAAACCCGAACACGGGCGTTTTCCCTAAAAGCTTTTTGACTTCTTCGATAATTTGCGTGTTTTCGTTCGGGTCGCCCGGACCTTCGCTTAAAATCACGCCGTCCGCTTTAAGGGACAAAATTTCTTCCGCCGTACTTTTTGCAGGCATACGAATTACCTTAAAACCGTTTGCCGTCAAATCGTCGATAGAGCTGTTTTTTACGCCGAAATCCCAAAGCGCAACGGTATATTTCCCGCTTTCGCCATAGGTCTTTTTAACGGTATTCACGCAAGCAACTGCGTTTTTCACCGCATACGAAGACAAAGCCGCGCTATCTTCTACCTTAGAAGAAATGCAAGCATTCATCACCCCTTCTTCCCGTAAAATACGGGTAAGCTCACGAGTGTCTACGCCGTAAACGCCGATTATGCCCGCTTCCTTCATATATTGATCGAGCGTTTTTTCACAGCGAAAATTCGAAGGAATTTCACAGTATTCCCGAACGACGTAGGCGTTTAAATAGGGTTTTTCGCTGTCGAACTCCGATTCGATTACGCCGTAGTTTCCGATCATCGGGAAAGTTTGCACTACGATTTGTCCAAAATACGCAGGGTCGGTGAGCGTTTTCAAATACCCCACCATACCCGTTGAAAACACGAGCTCGCCCGCAACGTCGCCGTCTGCGCCGAAACGGTAGCCCTCAAACACTTTGCCGTTTTGTAAGGTCAAATAAACTTTTGTCTTTTCCATAAAGCGTTCCTTTATATATTATTTTTTTATCCTACGTTTGCGCCTAATCAAAAAATAAGACTGATTTCGAAAAATCAGTCGGCATTTTTAAAAAGGGATTTAACGGACAACGGGAAAAGAGAATGAGAAAGGGAAACGGTAGCGATGGATTGCATTTGTTCACCGCCGAGCGAAATCGCTTTCAAATTTTTCGTCTTTTCTTGAAACAACATAGTATCACCTGTCCATTTCTATATATTATAGCACGATGATTTTTCTTTGTCAACTTTTTCAAAAAGACTTTTGATAGTTTTTTTACTTTTTTTTAGATTTTATAATTCTACATATTAACGCGCATGCGCGCATTACGCGCGATAACGTACGGTTGATCAAATGCGCACCCACGACGAAGCGGAAAAATTCCCTTCATGGAAATTCAAAGAAAGGCGTAAGTTTTCGCCTGTTAAAATCTCTTGCATACGAACGGCGTTTACAGGCAAAGAAATTCCTTCTTCACATAAAACCAGCGTTCCTGTTTTAGACTGAATATAAACGCTTGCTCTCAAAAGGTTGCCAACGCTTAAATCTTTTCCTATTGCGGAAAAAATCTCGGTTAAAAGCCCCGTTCCGTTTTCTTTTCTTTCAGCAAAAGCGAGCGTTAAGCGTTTTACCGCCGTACGCGCCGCTTGTTTAGAACGTCCGCCTTGCACGAAAATTTCCGCAACGCGCTCCCCCGCTCCGGCCGCAAAGGACTTTGCAATCTCTTCAAAGACTTTTTTTAACGCAGACACAAACTTTTTATATTCTCCGTCTTCTCTATCAAGTATAGCGTTGCCCGCTTTTTGCGTGGAAACTATCCCCAAAAAGTCAAACGCAGACTCCTTTCGCCCAAGCATACCGAACGTATCTTTATACGCGCTGACAAGCGCAGTCTTTAAAAGCTTTGGCGAGATGCAAACGTCGGTGGCGAGCCATAAAGATAACGGCAAGCCGTTAAAGTTTTGGCTTTTAAAAAGGGCTACTCCGCTAAGAAGGCAAGGAAAATCCCCTAAATCGAAAGCGTAGGCAAAAGATCGTTCCTTTATTTCTTTCAAACTTTTTAAATCTTCAACAAGTTTCGGGAGCTTTTCTTGTATTTCCCCAGCAGGAAACGCCCCGTTGATTTCGCCTATAGAAAAAAGCAAAACGTCCGAAAACTTACAAGAAAGTTTTTCCGCAAGAGTTGCTTTTAATGAACGAGTAAGTTGCTCAGAACTTGAAACGGCTACGCTCGTTGCGCCTATAATAAAACACACGGCGCGAGCAGTTTCCGCTAAAAGGCTTTCTTCTTCGAAAAGAGAATGGCTCGGCGCGCAAACGGCAACCGGTGAAAGTCCGTCTACGGAAAACAGCGCAAGTTGAACGTTCTTTTCGCCTAAAAAAACTTTGCTTATACGCACGCCGTCTATTGCGCTAAGCCCGCCTGATACGGCGCGTATTTCCCTGTTCACTCCGTTCTTTCTCATTCCTGCCGTCCGTTTATCATTCTTACCCTTTCGTAAGGCTTTCAAACCTTTTTAAGGGAAGATAATTTCTTTCTACCGTAAGTATACTATTTTTCGCAAAAAAAGTCAATTTCCCGAAAGACTTTTCTATAAATTTTTAACAAAATTTTCCTTTTTATAAAATACTTTTTTTCGTAAAATCATTGACTTATTTACGTATTTGTAGTATAATACTGTACGTAAGATAAATACAGGGTATTTTATTTGGTTTTCCCTTTATTTTCTTGCAATTTAACGAAGGAGAAGGCTATGAACGGCAAAAATACTATTATGTCTGACGAAGATAACAGCTTGACCGGTGGCGAAGAACAAAATCTCGGCATTAGCGCAGATTTAATTCGTGGGCATATCAATACGATTATTCTCAGATGTTTATACGACGGCGATAAATACGGCTACGAGATTATCGACGAAATCGAAAAGAAAAGTGGCGGACTTTACACGATTAAACAGCCCACTTTATACAGCGCGTTAAAGCGTTTGGAGTCTTTACAATACGTAGAGTCCTACTACGGGGATTTTTCCAACGGCGGGCGGAGAAAATATTTCCGCCTTACGCAATCGGGTAAACAAATTACCGAACGGAATTTATCCGAATGGGAGTATTCGCGAACGATTATCGACAGTTTAATTTCTGACGGAAACGCACACTACGATTTTTCGTTTATCACCGAAAAGCAAACGGAAGTTCTCGAACTTAAACGCGCGCTTGCGGCAAGAGAAGCGGCTTTAGAAGAAGAAAAGACGGCGTTAAACGCCTTAAAAAACGAGTTGCAACGGGAACGCTCCCTACTCTCCGTGCAAAGTTCTTCGTTAAATACGCAAAAATCCGAT
>CAJGCN010000081.1 GCA_904501815.1 uncultured Clostridia bacterium | reverse complement strand
TACGTCTACGTCGCGAGTGATATTTTTAATCGCGTAGTGTTTTGCGTAATTCAAATCTTTTTCGGCGGAAGTTATTTCGGTATAGCCGTCTTTTCCTTTTTCTTCGGCTTTTTGCACGAGCCGTTCTACCTTTTCTAAGAACCGCGCAATCGATTTAATGCCGTCGTCGTTCCAAGGACCGCCTTCGGTGTAGCTGAACCCGAACATTAAATAGAGTCTGAATACGTCCGAACCATATTCGCTTACGTATTTATCGGGGGAAACGACGTTGCCTTTGGATTTCGACATTCTGTTTCCGTCAGGACCTAAGATAATGCCTTGATGCACGAGCCGTTTGAAAGGTTCGCCAAAGCTTAAATATCCCATATCCCGCAAAGCTTTCGTGATGAAACGCGCGTATAATAAGTGCATACAAGCGTGTTCCGACCCGCCTACGTAGGTATCGACGGGCAACATCTTATCCGCTACTTCTTTGGTGAACGCGTGTTTGTCGTTCGTTGCTTCGGGGTAGCGCAAATAATACCAGCTCGAACAAACGAAAGTATCTAACGTGTCGGGGTCGCGCTTTGCTTTGCTACCGCAAGCGGGGCAGGTGCAGTTCATAAACCCGTCGTGAGAAGCAAGAGGGGATTTTCCCGTAGGCTTAAATTCTACGTCGTAGGGAAGTTTTACAGGCAAATCCTTTTCGGGAACGGGTACGACGCCACATTTTTCACAATGAATCATAGGAATAGGCGCACCCCAATAGCGTTGACGGGATACAGACCAATCGCGCAAACGGTAATTTATCTTTTTGCAACCTTTGCCTATTTTGGTAAGGTGTACGGCGATAGCGTCGCGCGCTTCGTCGCCAGAAAGTCCGTCGAACTCTCCGCTGTTTACCAAAATGCCGTCTTCACAGAAAGGCAAAACGGTTTCTCCGCCTACTTTTTGAATGACTTGCGTGATAGGCAAACCGTATTTTTTCGCAAACGCATAGTCGCGTTCGTCGTGCGCCGCAACCGCCATTACCGCGCCCGTGCCGTAGGAATACAACACGTAATCGGCAAGATATACGGGGATTTGTTTGCCCGTTAAGGGGTGGATTGCGTATGCGCCCGTGTAAACGCCCGTCTTTTCGCGAGCGGTGGAAAGGCGCTCAATGTCGTTTGCTTCCGCCGCGTAGCGAACGTAAGCGTCAATCGCTTCGGCTTGTTCGGGGTGCGCTTCTTTGAGCTTTTCCACGAGCGGGTGTTCAGGCGCAAGAACAACGTAGTTTACGCCGAACACGGTATCGGGACGGGTGGTGAATACGGTGATCGTATCGCCCGTTTCACATTCGAAATTGATTTCACAGCCCAACGATTTGCCGATCCAATTCTTTTGCATCAGCTTAGTTTTTTCGGGCCAGTCGAGTCCGTCGAGATCTTCTAAAAGCTCTTCGGCGTAGTCGGTGATTTTAAAGAACCATTGCGTCATATCCTTGCGGTGAACGATGCTTCCGCAACGTTCGCACTTCGTGTCGATTACCTGTTCGTTTGCAAGCACCGTTTCGCAGGAAGGACACCAGTTGACGAGCGCTTCCTTGCGATAGGCAAGTCCTTTTTTATAAAGCTGTAAAAACAGCCATTGCGTCCATTTATAATAATCTTCTTCGCAGGTTTTAATTTCCGCCGTCCAGTCGAACATTGCCCCCATATTACGGAGCTGAACTTCCATCGTTGCAACGTTCTTTTCCGTTGAATCTTTGGGGTGTACGCCCGTTTTTATCGCGTAGTTTTCCGCAGGCAGACCGAACGCGTCGAAGCCCATAGGCTGGAATACTTCGTAGCCTTGCATCTTTTTAAAACGCGCGTAGGAATCCGTCGGGCCGTAGTTATACCAATGCCCAACGTGCAAATTCGCCGCAGAAGGATAAGAGAACATTTCCAAAACGTACAGCTTTTTATCCGCGTTCTTTTTATTGAACACGTTGAGTTTGGATTTCTCCCATTTTGCTTGCCATTTCTTTTCAACGGATTTCATATCCATTTTCAAACCTCCGAGAAAATCGCGTTTGGCGGTTTTCTTCTCTAAATCGTTAAAATTTTCTTATTGATATATTATATAGTATTTTTGCGGGTAAGTCAAGCAATTATAAGCGGGTAATGGCGTGAAACCGCATGAAATTCCTTAAAAAGCTATTTTCAGTCAATAAATAATTTTGCGCTTCCCGCATATAATAACCTTGTGGAAAGAATAACGATTATGCAAAGCGGCTTCGACGGCCTTTATATGTCTTATCTCTACGGAAAAGTAAAAGACAAATTTTCTTACTTACCGTCAAAAATTGATTTTGAAAAGAAAGGCGATACGATGGTCGTCGCTTTTGAAACGGAAAAGAAATATTGCCCTTACGTTCGCAAATTTACGGAAGATAATATCTCTGATATTATTGCCGTAGGCTATAAATACCAGTATTTCCAAAAACGCCTGACTTTGCCCCTTTTAAACGAAAAGGAAAAACGATTGCTGTTTACCGCGCTTGCTGCGGCGGATTTAAAAGAAGACAGGGAAATCGTAGCCGAAACGCTTTGCGGTGCGGAGCAGTATTGCTTAGACGGTTTTTTTCATTTCCGCTTACAGGAATTGCAACGGCGTTGGGACGGGATAGCGGAGTATATTCCTGCCGATTTTGGCAAACAGTCGTTGGAAGGGTTCGTAAGTTTTCTCGTGGAAGACGGGGAAGGGAAAATCTTTTTAAAAGACGGCAAAGCCTACGACGAAACTTACCGCGTTTTATCGAAAAGCGCGTTGACGGGTGAAAGCTCGCTCGTTGGGGAAATTTTGCTTTTAGGCGCGGAACGGGTGTACTGTTTTGGCAAGCCCGATCAGGAAACGGACGAATTTTTACGTAAATATTATAAAGGAAAAGTGATTTTTTGTTAAAAAAGCTATAAAAAAGGTTGACAAACCACCGATAAAAGTTTACAATAGAACGTGCAAAGATAAGTAGCGTTGCCAAAAGCTCACAGAGAGTCCGTCCTTTGGCTGTAAGACGGGTAGCGGGAAGCAAACGGCGAAACCACTTTGCGTTCGTATAACTTGAAAAAAGCGGTCGGGCGTAGGCTCGGCAATTAAGGTGGAACCGCGCATTGTATTTTGCGTCCTTAAACTCGTTGGAGTTTGGGGATTTTTTTATTTTATTTTACGAAAATCATAAGAAATACGGAGGAATGTTATGTTCATCACACTCAAAAACGGCGATCGTTTAGAACTTTTGGAAGGCTCGACTTGCCTGCAAGCCGCGCTTGCAATTTCCGAAGGTTTGGCAAGAAACGCCGTCTGCGCAAAAGTCAACGGGGAAACGGTCGATCTTTCCCATATCTTACAAGAAGGCGATGCGTTAGAGCTTATCACGCTCAAAGATAAAGAAGGGTTGCACGTATACCGTCATACTTGCGCGCACGTTTTAGCGCAAGCCCTTAAAACGGTATATCCTACTTGTAAGCTTTCGATAGGGCCTGTTATCGACAACGGGTTTTATTACGACGTAGATTTCGTCACCCCAATCACGCAAGCAGACCTTGCGAAAATCGAAGTAGAAATGCAAAAAATCATCAAGAGTAATTTGCCCATTGAAAGATTTACTCTGCCCAAAGACGAAGCGATTGCGCTTATGAAGGGGTTTAGCGAAAATTATAAAGTGGAATTGATTGAAGATTTGCCCGACGGCGAAACGATTTCTTTTTATAAGCAAGGGAACTTTACCGACCTTTGCAAAGGCCCGCACCTTCCGTCAACGGGGAAAATTAAAGCGTTTAAATTAACGAGTATAGCAGGCGCGTATTGGCGCGGGGACGAGCATAATAAAATGCTTACCCGTATTTACGGCACGGCGTTTGCGAAAAAGGACGAAATGGAAGCTTATTTCACCATGCTCGAAGAAGCAAAAAAACGCGATCATACCAAGCTTGGAAAAGAATTAAAGCTCTTTGCAATGATGAACGAAGGCAAAGGCTTGCCCTTCTTCTTGCCGAACGGTATGAAACTCAAAAACGCGCTCATTGATTATTGGCGTCAAATTCATACTCGCGAAGGCTACGTGGAAGTCAACACGCCGATTATGCTCAACCGTACCCTTTGGGAAACGTCGGGGCATTGGTTTCACTACCGCGACAATATGTATACGACGAAAGTGGACGACGAAGATTTCGCCATCAAGCCTATGAACTGTCCGGGCAGTATTCTCGTTTATAAAAACGAACCGCACAGCTATAAGGATTTGCCTATCCGTATGGGCGAGTTGGGGCTTGTGCACCGTCACGAAAAGTCGGGGCAATTACACGGGCTTTTCCGCGTTCGTTGTTTCACGCAAGACGACGCGCATATCTTTATGACGCCCGCGCAAATCAAAGACGAAATTAAAGGTGTCGTACGCTTAATTAACGAAGTGTACACGCTGTTCGGGTTTAAATATCACATGGAACTTTCTACCCGTCCTGAAAACAGTATGGGTAGCGACGAAGACTGGAATAACGCAACCGACGCGTTAAAGAGCGCGTTAGACAGCTTAGGACTTCCTTACGTTATCAACGAAGGGGACGGTGCGTTCTACGGGCCGAAAATCGACTTCCATTTGGAAGACTCTATCGGCAGAACGTGGCAATGCGGTACGATTCAGCTTGATTTCCAACTTCCCCAACGCTTTGAAATGGAATACGTGGGCGAAGACGGTGGAAAACACCGCCCGATTATGGTGCACCGCGTGGTATTCGGTTCGATTGAACGGTTTATCGGGATTTTAATCGAGCATTTCGCAGGGAAATTCCCCGTTTGGATTTCTCCCGTACAGGTAAAGATTTTGCCGATTACCGACCGTCAGGAAGGATATGCAAACGAGCTTTGCGCAAAACTCAAAGAAAAGGGTATTCGCGTGGAAGTGGACGACAGAAACGAGAAAATCGGCTATAAAATCCGCGAAGCGCAGATGGAAAAAGTGCCGTATATGCTCGTCGTAGGCGAAAAGGAAGCGGAAGCGGGGCTTGTTGCCGTGCGCCGTCGGGATAAAGGGGATACGGGCGCGGTCAGCGCGGACGAATTTATCCAAACCGTACTTTCGGATATCGCAGAAAAAACGGTATTTTAAAAAAGAAAAATATTTTTGTAAATGTCAAGAGTAAATTGCACAAAAACGAAAAATAATTTAAAAATTTTTTTGAATTTTATAAATTTGCTCGTCAAAGAGCTCTTTTGACGTACAAAAGCCTAATACTTGACGCGGATAATCATTTATCCAATCTTCAACCTTTTGTATTTCTAATGCCGAATATTGACCTAATTTTGAGCCTTTTGGAATTTTTCTACGTATTTCTCTATTCAAGCGTTCATTCGTGCCACGCTCGGAAGAACAATACGGGTGACAATAAAACATTTTTGTTCGTTTACCGCCATAGCAAGATTTTTCTAAGCCTACAACGTCCGAAAACTCTGTTCCATTATCTACCGTTATTGTTTTAAAAACTCTACTAAATAAATTCCCGTATTTGCGTTCAATAATGTCTAAACAAGCAATAACGCTTTCCGCTTTTTGATTA
>CAJGCN010000080.1 GCA_904501815.1 uncultured Clostridia bacterium | reverse complement strand
GTCAGTCCGCTTTCGTTATAGACGGCGTTAATCAATCCCGTAATCCCGCTATGCAAGAAAGTGGAATCCCCGATAACGGCAACGTTCTTACTCTCGCCGTCCGTCGCTTTTTTCATGCCGTGCGCCATACCGACGGATGCGCCCATACAAACGCAAGTATCTACCGCCGAAAGGGGAGGGACTGCGCCTAAGGTATAACAACCGATATCCCCGTTGACGGTTAAACCGAGTTTATTTAACACGTAGAATACTCCCCTATGCGGACAGCCTGCGCACATCACGGGCGGACGGGCAGGTACGCTTTCAGGGGCAGGCGACGAAACGCCTTCAAATTTCTCGCGAATTTTAAGAGTAGACAATTCTCCTTGCACGGAAAACAGACTTTTCCCTTCGCAAGCAATCCCCACCGCTTTCATAGCGTCTTCCATATACGGCTCTAACTCTTCGATAACGTAAAGTTTTTTCACGTTTTTCGAAAATTCTTTTATCCCTTCTAAGGGCAGGGGGTAAGACGTTCCGACTTTATATACATTCACATTCGGGAGCGCTTCCTTCACGTATTGATATACCGCCCCTGCGCACACCACGCCGATTTGGTTTTTATCGGTATATTCCGCGCGGTTGACAGAAAATTCGTTCACGTCCTTTGACAGCGCAACGTCCCTTGCTTCCACCCGTTTATGTAATTCAATTGCGTTCGCCGGCATACACACGTATTTCTTAGGGTCTTTCACATAGGGTTTTAAGGGAATTTCTTGCTTATCAACAAGCTCCGCAACCCCGTGTGAATGTGCAACGCGGGTCGTAATCCTTAAAAGTACGGGCGAATCGTAGCGTTCGCTCGTTTCATACGCAAGCTTTACGAATTCTTTTGCTTCGCTTGCATCCGACGGCTCAAACATAGGCACGTGCGCGCTGCGCGCGTAAAATCTCGAATCCTGTTCATTCTGAGAAGAATGCATACCGGGATCGTCGGCAACCACTATCACCAACCCGCCGTTTACACCCGTATATCCCGCCGTGAAAAGGGGGTCCGCCGCCACGTTTAAGCCTACGTGTTTCATGCAAGCCATAGCTCTCGCTCCCGCAACGGATGCGCCGAGCGCAACTTCTACCGCTACTTTTTCGTTGGGCGCCCATTCCGCGTACACCCCGTCCATTTTTGCAAAATGTTCGGCAATTTCCGTGCTGGGCGTTCCGGGATAAGCGGAAAGCACGCGAACGCCCGCTTCATACGCGCCCCGCGCTATCGCTTTATTCGTCAACATCAATTCTTTCATTCTACTTAACCTGTCCTTAGTATTTTCTTAAATCAATCACCCGTTTTGCTTTTCCTTCAAAACGTTTTAACGACAAATGCTCTACCAGCGAGAGCTTAACGTCAATTTGCAATACGGTTTTTAACGCATGGCGAACCTTCTTTGCTAATTCTTCTAATCTGCCGTAATCCCCAACGATAGAATCGTCTACCAGCTCCGCCTTTACTTCTAACTTATCTTTATAGTCTTCACGGGAAACGATTATCTCGTAAAAACTTCCCAACTCTTTAAAGGTATACAGCACCCCTTCGATTTGCGAAGGGAAGACGTTGACCCCTTTCACGACGAGCATATCGTCTGTTCTGCCTTTGAGCTTTGCCATTCGAGCCGTCGTTCTCCCACACGCGCAAGGAGAATAATCAAGCTTCGTGATATCTTTCGTGCGATAGCGAATCATAGGCATAGATTTTTTCGTCAGCGATGTCAGCACCAACTCGCCGTATTCCCCTTCGGGTAAAGGCTGAAACGTCGTAGGGTCGAGAATTTCGGCAAAGAAATGGTCTTCGTTAACGTGCATACCCTGCTTTTGTTCACATTCCCCCGAAACGCCGGGTCCAATCAATTCGCTAAGCCCGTAGTTATCCGTCGGGAACAAGTGAAGTTTTCGAGCAATTTCCGCGTGCATTTCGTCCGAACTCGCTTCGCTGCCGAACATTCCTACTCTCAAATGAAAATCTTCCTTTTTATAGCCAAGCCTGTTCATTTCTTCGGCTAAATGTAAAGCGTACGAAGGAGTGCAAACGATTGCGGTCGTCTTTAAATCTTTCATCAACATCAACTGCCGTTCGGTATTTCCCGTAGAAGCGGGAATGACCGCCGCCCCGATACGCTCCCAACCTTGATGCAAGCCAAGCGCGCCCGTAAATAATCCGTAGCCGAAACAAATCTGCACGATATCCCCTTTTCGTCCACCGCCTGCCGCGACTAACCGCGCCACACATTCCGTCCAAATTTCCATATCTTCCTGCGTGTACGCCACGACGGTAGGCTTTCCGCTCGTACCGCTCGAAGCGTGAATACGGGCAATTTCTTCCAGCGGTACGGATAAAAATCCGTAAGGATAATTATCCCGAAGGTCGGCTTTGGTGACGAAAGGCAATTTTTGAATATCTTCCAAACTTTTGATATCAGACGGTTTCACCCCTGCTTCGTCGTATTTTTTCTTATAGAACGGAACTCTGTCGTACGCATACGCAACGATTTCTTGTAATCTTTTGAGTTGCAACGCGCGCAGGTCTTCCCGCTTCATCGTTTCGTGTTTAATATCGTAAATCATTTTATCCGTCCTTCTTTTCTATATCTTTCCAGCAACGAAGCCTTTTCTACGTCTTTTACGAATCCGTTAAAATGACAAACGCATAACGTCGTTCCTTCTTCGTCTTTTACCAAAACTTCTGCGACGGTATTGTGCCCCGACCGTTCTATTTCCTTAGCCGTTGCTACGATTTTCTTACAGGACGCAGGACGAAGATAGGTAATCTGTCCGCCTTGCGTGACGGTTGCGGGATGCAGATAATTAGAATGAACGGCAAACGCAAAATCCGCCGTTGTATACAGCATCCCCCCTTGCACGCAACCGTTGCCGTTTAAATGCGTTTGATTGACGAGAGCGGAAACGGTAGTTTCTTGCTCGCTTACCCGTTCGATTTGAATACCCGAAAGCGTAGCGTAGTGGTCCCCTTTAAAAAACGAACAAAGGGCTTTTTGATAATCAAGTTCTTTTTCTTGCATCGTTATTTTCCTCATATAGGAAATTATTTTTACTATTATATCACACTATATAATAAAAAGTCAATAAACTGCAAGAAAAAAAATTCGCAAAAAAAGCACGAGCGTACGCCCGTGCCGAAAAACATCCGTTTTAACGGTCAAAAAAGATTGCCCGTCATTAACATAATTAAAAGATATAAAACACCGATTACCGCCAACGCAAACACCGTTGGAAAAAGCATCATACGAACGGCAGACCAATAGGTTTTCCACTTGCTCGTGCCTTGCACGTTTTTCATTTCCTGCCTTTTAGGTTGTTGCCCCGTATTCCCGCCTTTTCGGGATACGCCCGACATATCGCTAATGGTGGAATTATCGTCGTAGTATATAATTTTTTCTTTTTTGTTTTTCTTAGCCATTAAGACTCCTGTTCGCAAGCGTGGCAAGCCACGAAATGTCCGTTGCCGTATTCTTTATATTCCGGCGTTATGTGCTTACAAATCTCCATTGCTCTGGGGCAACGGGTGTGGAATTTACATCCCATAGGCGGATTTGCAGGTGAAGGGATATCCCCTTTGAGCAAAATACGCTGTACCTTTTCGTCTGGATTTGGATTAGGTACGGCAGAGAACAACGCGTTCGTATACGGGTGCATAGGATTTTCGAAAATATCGTCCTTGTTCCCAAACTCTACCATTGAGCCTAAATACATAACCCCGATTTTATCGGATATGTATTTAACGACGGATAAATCGTGAGAAATGAACAAATAGGTAAGCTTTCTTTCTTCTTGAATTTTCTTCAAAAGATTGATAATCTGCGCTTGAATAGAAACGTCCAACGCAGAAACCGGTTCGTCGCAAACGACGAGTTTGGGATCTACCGTCAAAGCGCGCGCAATACAAATACGTTGACGTTGTCCGCCCGAAAATTCGTGGGGATAGCGTTCGTAGTAATAATCGCGCAAACCGCATTGTTCCATAATTTGCAACACGTAATCTTTAATTTCTGCTTTCGGCACGATTTTATGCACTTTGACAGGTTCGGCAAGAATTCCACCGACCGTACTTCTCGGAGGCAACGACGAATACGGGTCTTGGAAAACGATTTGCATTTTCGTTCGAAGCGCACGCATCTCTTTTGGCGTATATCCTGCAATATCTTTTCCTTCAAAGAAAATTTGTCCGTCCGTAGGCTGATGCAATTTCAAAATCGTTCTGCCCATCGTCGTCTTTCCGCACCCCGATTCCCCCACGATACCAAGCGTTTCGCCGGGCTTTACGATAAACGACACGTCGTCTACCGCTTTGAGCGTGGAAATAGGTTTTCCCATCAACGTCTTTTTTAAGGTAAAATATTTCTTTAAATGGCGTACTTCCAAAATCGCTTCGGGATCGGGAGGTAAAGCTTTGTCGGCTTGGATTTTTGCCTCGCGCGCTTCTTCTTCCTTTGCCTTTTGCATAGCGTCGTCAAACGCAGGTTCTTGCGTTGCCGAAATTTCGGCAACGGGTTCTGCCACTTCTTCCGCTACGGGAATATTCGTTTCAAGTTCTTTCTTTTCCATATCAATCTTCCTTTGCTTCATATAAATGACAAGCTACGAAATGCGTAGGGCTGACCTGAATCATACCGGGATACGCTTCCGAACATTTGCCGATACACTTCGAACAACGTTCTTTGAAATAACAAGTATCCGGCATATTGATAGGATTAGGAACGTTGCCGGGAATACTGAACAGCTTATCTTTCGATTTCATGGTCGGCTTAGATTTTTGCAAGCCTTGCGTGTAAGGGTGGCAAGGGTGGTGGAAAATTTCCGAAGCCGTACCCTGCTCTATTACTCTGCCTGCGTACATAACCACAACGTAATCCGCCATTTCCGCAATGACGCCCAAATCGTGGGTGATAAGCAAAATCGAGCTGTTTATTTTATGCTTGAGTTCGTTGAAAAGGTCAAGCACTTGCGCTTGAATGGTGACGTCGAGTGCCGTCGTAGGTTCGTCGGCGATAATCAAGTGCGGGTCGCACGCAAGCGCCATAGCAATCATAACGCGTTGGCGCATACCGCCCGAAAGTTCGTGCGGGAAAGATGCGTACACCCGTTCAGGCATTGCAATACCGACTAAGTTCAACATTTCAAGAGAGCGTTGCTTGGCAAATTCTTTGGTCGCGCCGGGAACGTGCAACAACACTACTTCGTCGAGCTGATTTCCGATCGTAAACACGGGGTTTAACGACGTCATAGGTTCTTGGAAAACCATTGCCATTTGTCTGCCACGCAAACGGTACATTTCACGAATAGGCATTTTTGCAATATCGAAAACCTTTTCTTCTTTTTCGAAAACGCCGATACCGCGTTCGTCTTTCAACTGCTTAGGTTTGGTCAAAGGTTTGCCTTCTTTATCGAGTTTTGGCTCGCCTTTTTTATTCAAAACAGGTTCGTAAACGATATTTCCTTCTTCGTCTTTTTCATAAACGGGAATAAACTTACCCTTTTCGTCGCGTTTATAATCCAACGCCTTGAAACGGATAGAGCCTTCTACGATTTGCCCCGAAGGTCCTTGCAATAAACGCATTACGGACATAGACGTGACGGATTTTCCGCAACCCGATTCCCCTACTACGCCGACGGTGGAGTTCATCGGGATATTAAAAGATACCCCGTTGACCGCTTTCACGACCCCTTGATCGGTAAAGAAATAGGAATGAAGGTTTTCCACTTCGAGTACGTTATTCGGGTCTTTCATTTCCGTCGTGTATTCAGACGGGTGGGCTTTACGGGTTTTCGCCTTTTCCAAACGGCGCATTTCTTTCGCG
>CAJGCN010000079.1 GCA_904501815.1 uncultured Clostridia bacterium | reverse complement strand
TGGAGTATTTTTGCCATACGCTCATATCCCCAAGCACTTGCGTATCCGCGAGTTTTTCGGATAAAAACTGATAGCGTTTTTTAATTTCTTCGAGTTTTACGAACATTCCGCCTCTCCTTGTTTTTTAAAATACGATTTTCACAAAACGGTCAATCCCCGCAAAGTCTTTCACGATCATAGAGTAATCGCAACGCTTAAACAGCTTTGCCACCGCTTTGGCTTGCCCTTCGCCTACTTCCATAATCAGCGTTCCGCCACGCGTTAAATATTTGCCTACTTCTTCCGCGATAATTCGGTAAAAGTCCAAGCCGTCCGCACCGCCGTCGAGCGCTAAACGGGGTTCAAATTCTTTCACTTCGCGCTGTAAGCCGTCTAAATCCCCCGTCGGGATATAGGGCGGGTTAGACACGATAATATCGTATCTGCCACGCAGGCGTTTGAATAAATCGGACTGCACGAATTTAATATCCGCTTCGTTCGCTTCGGCGTTTTCACGGGCGAGTTGCAAGGCTTCCGCGCTGATATCCGACGCTACGACGGAGCATTTTCTGCCGTTCTTTTCAAGCTCTTTATACACGGCGATAGCAATCGCGCCACTTCCCGTGCAAAGGTCGAGAATGGTATTCTCTTCTTCCGCGCATCCCACGACCATTTGCGCAAGCTCTTCCGTTTCGGGTCGGGGGATCAACACTCTTTCATCCACTTTAATTTTATAGCCGTAGAAATCGGTATCCCCGAAAATATACCAAAGGGGTCTGCCCGTCAAACGTTCTTCCACGATTTTATAAATTTTCTTGACTTGCGCGAGCTTTAAAATACGCTCTTCGCTTGCTACCGCGCTTTTCGGCATATCCAGCGTCAACGCTAAAATCCATTCCGCTTCGTCTTCTTCAATCCCGCTCATTACAAAGCGTTTTTTAAGCTTTTTGAGTATTTCGCTCATCTTCCCCGCCGTGATAAAGGAACGCTCGGGGATACTTTCGTCCGCTTCCATTTGCAAAACGGTCGTAAACGCGGTAATCGCACATTCAATCATTTTATCTTCCGGTTCGCGGGTGGTGATTTTTTGAAGTGCTAATCCCGGCCATTTAAAAAGTAAGAAAAATTTATTTTGCGTTTTCGCAAGCAGTCTTAACAGTTCGTAAGAAACGCCCGCCACGATAGGAAGCATTAAAATCTTAAACGCGAACCGAAGCAAGGAATTCACGAAATCGTCTTCGGTATACAGCCACCCCGCCACGAGTACGTTGGCGACGGAAAAGACCAAAATACTCACAATCATCACGAGAAACAAAAAGGTCGTACCGCAACGGTCGTGCAAACGGGAACACCCGCGCACGTTCTCGATGGTAAGCTCTTTCCCTTCTTCGTAGCAGGTAATCGTTTTATGCTCCGCGCCGTGATACATATACACCCGTTTCAAATCGGGTATCAAGCCGATTAACAAAACGTACAGGATAAAAATCAGCATACGAATCCCGCCTTCGGCAAGATTAAACCATAAGCCGTCCCAGCCCGTTGACGTTTTATCGAGCGGAAACAAACCCGTAATCCATTGTGGCAATAAGATAAAAATAGCCAACGCGAGAACAACGCCGAACACGACGGCAATCCCGTTAAACACGGCGTTTACGTTAACTTTATGTTTTTCTTCGAGCCATTTCGCAGCTTTTGACGGCTGTTCGTCGTCTACGGTTTGCACGTCGGCGCTCCGCATTAAAACGCGGTTTCCAACGACGAGCGACGAAACGAAATTCACCACGCCCCGAATAAACGGCACACGGGAAATTTTCTTGCGTTTTTCAGGTGGCGTCAAGCGTTCGGATTCGATTTGGATTGCGCCGTCGGGGTCGCGCACGGCAGTTGCCATTGCGGTTTTCCCGCGCATCATCACCCCTTCCATAACGGCTTGCCCGCCGATATAAGTACAAGTTTTGTTTTGTTTCTTCTTTTTCATAAACACTTACGCTTTTTTATAAAAATAATTTGAATAATAACCAAAGCTCGCCCCGCATTATCCACTTAGGAAAGCAAAACACAGTTTTGCGTTAGATTGCCACGCCTTTTCCGCGCTGTCATTGTGAACGAAGTGCGACAATCTCGCGGAAAAGACTCGCAATGACCGTTATCGCATCATAGCACCCTGTGCGACGGGAAGCGTTTTGTGGCAATCTCTTTTCGTTCTTTAGTCGATTGCGCAGGGGCAACGCCCTTTTGCCTAAACCCCTGACCTAAAACAAAGGGCTTTAAAGGAAAAACCCTTAAAGCCCGAGCGTTTCTACCAATTATAAGCCGTATCTCTTCTTGAATCTATCGACACGTCCACCGGTATCAACTAACTTCTGCTTGCCCGTAAAGAACGGATGGCAATTACTGCAGATATCTACTTTCATCACGTCGCCTTCTTTGGTCGTACCCGTTTTGAAAGTTGCTCCGCATGCGCAAGTGACAGTCACTTCGTGATATTTGGGATGTATATCAGCTTTCATTTTTTCACCTCTCGTTTATTTTGCATAGCAATTTTTCTAAATGCTTACTTATTATAAAGCTTTTTTTTCTCTCCGTCAACTGTTTTTGCGGTAATTTATAAAAAATAGTTGCAAATTTAAAAAAAATGCGGTATACTTATAGTGGTTTGTTGTAAAACACCCTAAAATATGGAAAAGTTTTCCGTAATGCTTACGCAAACTCAAGAATATACTGTTATCAAATCCCCCATTTTGCTAAAAGGCTATGAACGGCTTTTGGCTCTTTAAGGAAATTTTTATGAAAATTTGGCAATTAACCTCCCCCCACAATTTACAGCACGCCGTTGCACCCGATTTAAAAACTTCGCAAGGCAAAGTGAAAGTCAAAATCACGAAAGCCCTGCTTTCCGAAGCGGACGTTTCCGTGTATTCCGGCGCAACGAAAGTCAAATGCCCCTTCGTATTAGGTAAATTCGCTATCGGGCAAATCACCGAAGCCGAAGAAGACGGGTTCTTGAAAAAGGGCGACCGCGTGTATCTTGCAGGCGTTATGGAAGACGAAACGGCAGAAGACGGCTTGCTCGTTGCAGGCGAAACGGCGGACGGGTTTTACCGCGACTTTTGCTTAGCAAGCGTGGACGACGCGTATCCTTTGCCCGCTTCCGTTTCCGACGAAGCCGCCTTTTTAATCGACGCAGTTGCGCTTGCCGAGCGTATCGTTGACGAAATGCACGTGAGCGTAGGTCAGCACGTACTCGTAGTCGGGGGCGGACTGTACGGGAATATCCTTTGCCAAATCCTTATCTACCACCGCGCCGTGCCTATTTTAGCGGACAATAACAAAGAACGGCTCGACCGCGCGAAAAAGAGCGGGATTTACTATACGTTCGCGCACGACGAGAGCTTAACGGAAAACGTTTTAAAGGTGACGGGGGGTAAAAAAGCAGACGCTGCGGTTTATCTCGCGTTTGCCAACCGCACCGAGCCTTCCGCTATCTTTTCGCTCGTATCGCGGGGGGCGTACGTCGCTTTTGCCGCGTTGACAGGCAAAAAGCTCAACGTAAATTTAGAAAACGCCTTAAAAAACAACGTGACGGTAAAAGGCATCACCGAAGCGCGGGAATTCGTTTCCACCGCTATCAATATTTTAGCCAACAAAGCCGTCACGTTCAGCGAGTTCCCGTATAGAAGTTTCCGTGAAGAACAGCTCCCCGAACTTTTAGCCGAACGCGCCGAAACGTTGTCGTCGGGCGGAAACTTACCCGAAGCAATGGATATTATTAAATTTATTTTCTGAGTGCACGATTTATGATTAAACTGATTGCCACCGATTTAGACGGTACATTATATACCCCCAAAGGAGAAGCTCCTGCGGAAATTTTCCCTATCGCGCAAAAGCTGTTCGAGCGCGGGGTTCTTTTCGTGCCCGCTAGCGGTAGACAATATGCAAATTTAGAAAAAACGTTCGCGCCTATCAAAGACCAAGCGGCGTTTATCGCAGAAAACGGCGCGCTCGTCCGCTATCGCGGAAAAACCCTTTCGCTCACTTCTCTCGAACCTGAAAAGGTCGCGAAATATTTGCAAGTCATTCGAAAAACGGAAGGGCTGTACCCCATTTTGTGCGGAGAAAACTGCGCGTATATCGAAGATACCGTAGAGCCGTTCTTTTCCCGAACGACAACCCCCTACTCAAGCTATAAGCTCGTGAACGACTTAAACGAAGTAATCGGAAAAGTCCCCTGCTGTAAGATTTCCGTGTTTAGTATGGACAAGGCGGAAAAGCAAAGCTATCCCGTGCTTTCGACCGTTGCTTGCGAAGCCAAGCTTACCCTTTCAGGCGGGCATTGGTGCGACGTGTCGAACGTGAAAGCAAACAAGGGCGAAGCGTTGAAAGTTTTGCAAAAAACGTTCGGAATACGGCGAGAAGAATGTTTGGCGTTCGGAGATCACATGAACGACGTGGAAATGCTCCGCGCTTGCGCGCATACCGCCGCGCCGAAAAACGCCTATCCCCCCGTTAAGGCGCAAGTGGAAAAAATTATTCCGTCAAACGCGGAAAACGGGGTGTGCAAAGCGTTGACGGCAATGCTCGAAAAACCCAAACTCAGCGAAAAAGGAGTTAGCTTATGGACGAAAAATTTATCATAGCTTCGGATATTCACGGTTCGGCGTTTTGGTGCGAAAAGCTTTTGGCTTTCGTTGATAAAATTCAGCCGAACAAACTTATTTTGCTCGGAGATTTGCTCTATCACGGTCCGCGCAACCCCCTGCCTACGGGTCATTCCCCTAAAGAGGTGTTCGAAATGCTCAACGCGCGTAAAGAAACTCTTTTATGCGTGCGCGGAAACTGTGATGCGGAAGTCGACCAAATGGTGCTGGAATTTCCTATGCTCGCGGACTACGCGTTGTTGACGGCAAACGGCAAAACGCTGTATTTAACGCACGGGCATTTAGCAGGCGAAAACAATCCCCCGCCCCTTAATAAAGGAGAAATTCTTCTCAACGGACACACGCACGACCCCGTGCATAAAACCCTTTCGGGAGATGTTTTATATGCAAACTGCGGTTCGGTTGCTCTGCCCAAAGCAGGAACTCCCCATTCTTGTATTCTATTTGCCGACGGCAAGCTGACTTGGATAAACTTGGAAACGCAGGAAATTTTCGACCAAGTATCCCTTTAAAATCTTCCCCCGACCCCCTATTTTTTCGGGTCGGGTGTTTTTTATCCCCCTGTCCCCTACCCTTACCCCTTTTCGTATGGGGGTAGCGACATATGCGCCGTCCGCCGTATGCGGGGAAGAGCAAATGATAAAATACGACGGCAATCGACGGTCGAACCCCGTCGAATGGAAATCTGCGCAAGTGAGAAAAGACTGATGACGACGAATTACGACAAAAAACTCCAAGAAATTCTGCATACCGCAAAAAAGGGTACTCGCCTTTTATTGCACAGTTGTTGCGCGCCCTGTTCGTCGGCGTGCTTGGAACGGTTAAAGGAAATTTTTGAAATTACCGTTTTTTATTATAATCCGAATATCGACGAAAAAGAAGAATACGAAAAACGCAAAGCCGAACAAATGCGTTTTTTAGAACAAACGGGCTGGGCAAGTTTTTTAGACTGCGATCACGAAGCGGAAAAATTTCACGGTCTTTGTAAGGGCTTAGAAAACGAACCCGAACGGGGAAAACGCTGTTATTTATGCTACGAACTCCGACTGCAAAAAACCGCCGACGTGGCAAAAGAACACGGGTTTGAATATTTCGGAACGACCCTTTCGTTAAGCCCCTATAAAAACGCCGAATGGCTGAACGAAATCGGAGAAAAGCAAGGGGGCAGGGTTGGAGTGAACTATCTTTTTTCCGATTTTAAAAAGCAAGGCGGGTATCCCCGCTCCTTAGAACTTTCCAAAGAATACGGTTTATACCGTCAAGATTTTTGCGGTTGTAAATTTTCCAAAGCGGAAACGGAGAAAAAACGGGCGATAAAGGCGCAAGAAAATCCCTAAAAACGCTTACTTCTTAATTTCAACGGTGAATCTAACGGGG
>CAJGCN010000078.1 GCA_904501815.1 uncultured Clostridia bacterium | reverse complement strand
TATGCCCTTGAAAAAAAATAAAAAATGTAGTATAATAAAGATAGTAAACAACCGTACGATTTTTTTGAAGTTATCGCGCTTTGTTTTACGGAGGTATTTTATGAACGCATTCCAAACGGATTATCCTTTGTATTTATTTCATCAGGGTGAAAACTTTCATTCTCACGAAATAATGGGGGCGCATCCGATTGTTTTAAACAGAAGAAAAGGATATGTATTCAGAGTATGGGCGCCGAGAGCAAAAAGCGTCTCCGTCGTTGGGGAATTCAACGGCTGGGATTCGTCGGCGCACATTATGCATAAATTAATTGACGACCAAACCTTCGAGATTTTTATTCCGAACGTAAAACAATACGATTCTTATAAATATTGTATTCAAACTTGGGACGGACGAACGCTGTATAAAGCCGACCCGTACGCTTTCCATTCCGAGCTTCCTGGTGAATATTCGTCCAACGCTTCAAAAGTTTACGATTTATCGGGATATAAATGGCAAGATAAGGCATATTTGGACAAGCAAAAACATAAAAATATCTACGCTTCGCCCGTAAATATCTACGAAGTCAACTTGCTTTCTTGGAAAAAACACGCAGACGGCAGTTTTTTAACCTATCGCGAACTTGCCACAGAACTTGTTGAATACGTAGTGGAAATGGGGTATACGCACGTAGAAATCATGCCTCTTACGGAACATCCTTTCGACGGATCGTGGGGATATCAGGTGACGGGATATTTTTCGATTACCTCCCGTTTAGGAACTCCGCAAGATTTTATGTTTTTAGTGGATAGCTTTCACCAAAAGGGTATTGGAGTCATACTCGATTGGGTTCCCGCGCATTTCCCGAAAGACGATTTTGGCCTTTACGAATTCGACGGAGAACCGTTATACGAACCGTACGCTTGGGACAGAAGGGAAAACGAAGGCTGGGGAACGCGAAAATTTGATTACGGCAGAAAAGAAATCGTAGCGTTTTTGATTTCCAGCGCGGTATTTTTGCTCAGAACCTATCATATTGACGGATTGCGAGTAGACGCGGTTGCTTCCATGCTCTATCTCGACTACGATAAAAAGCCAGGAGAATGGACGCCGAATATTTACGGCGAGAACAAAAACCTCGAAGCGGTTGCTTTTTTGCGCCGTTTAAACGAAACGGTTTTTAAATATTTCCCCCACGCTTTAATGGTAGCGGAAGAATCTACCGCTTGGCCGCTCGTCACCCGACCTACGGATATGGGCGGACTCGGCTTTAATTTCAAGTGGAATATGGGTTGGATGAACGACGTTCTTTCTTATATTACCACAAATCCTTTGTATAGAAGATTTCATCATAATCAATTGACGTTTTCAATGATGTACGCCTTTTCGGAAAACTACGTTTTACCCATTTCTCACGACGAAGTGGTTCACGGAAAAGGATCGCTTATCAATAAAATGCCCGGCGACTACGAAGAAAAATTCGCAGGCGTGCGTTGCTTTTTAGGTTATATGCTTTCTCATCCCGGTAAAAAGCTGAATTTTATGGGTAGCGAAATCGGTCAGTTTAAAGAATGGAATTATAAAGAAGGGGTAGAATTTTTCTTAAAAGACTTCCCTGCGCACAAAAAACTTTCCGAGTGCGTAAAAGAACTTAATCATTGCTATAAAAATACGCCTGCGCTTTATGAAATCGAAGATTCTTGGGACGGGTTTGAGTGGATTGCCGCCGACGACGGCGACGCGAATTTACTCGCTTATAAACGTAAAGACCGCGCGGGAAATCAAGTGATTGCAATCGTTAATTTTGCAGGTATTGACCATATCAACTACCGTATCGGTGCAGAAAAAGGAAAATATAAAGTATTGTTTAATTCCGATAACGTACGCTTTGGCGGTAGCGGAAGATTGAAAAAGCGCGTATTTTACACGGAAAAAACGTATAGTCACGGCAGGGAAGACAGTATTCAAATCTCTATTCCTAAACTGACTTGCGTGTATTTAATAAAAATTAATTGACAGTAAGGGGGTCAACTATGCAAAGAAGAAAAGAATGTGTCGCAATGCTTCTTGCCGGTGGACAGGGCAGTCGTTTATTTGCCCTTACGACGGACATTGCAAAACCCGCCGTTGCGTTCGGCGCGAAGTACCGTATTATCGATTTTCCGCTTTCGAATTGTATCAATTCGGGAATTGATACCGTTGGCGTGCTCACGCAATACCAACCGCTCGTTTTGAACGAATATATCGGCAACGGTCAGCCGTGGGATCTCGATAGAGCCTTCGGCGGGGTACATATTTTATCGCCGTATCAGGCGAAAACCCGTTCGTCTTGGTTTGAAGGGACGGCAAACGCAATTTATCAAAATATGCATTTTATGAAAATGTATAATCCCGAATACGTTCTCGTTCTTTCGGGCGATCATATTTATAAAATGGACTACGCGGCTATGCTCAAAGCGCATAAGGAAACGGGCGCGGACTGTACCATTGCCGCCATTAACGTACCTTTATCCGAAGCTTCCCGCTTCGGGATTTTGAACACCAACGACGACGGGTCTATCTATCAATTTGAAGAAAAACCCAAAGTTCCCAAAAGTACGCTCGCTTCAATGGGGATCTACGTATTTACGGCGGAAAAGCTGTTTAAGTATCTCGAAGAAGACGATAAGAATCCAAACTCTTCCAAAGATTTTGGCAAAGACGTATTGCCGGCTATGCTGAATGCAGGCGAAAAAATGTATTCGTACCGCTTCGACGGTTATTGGAAAGACGTGGGAACGATTGCATCTCTTTGGCAAGCAAATATGGATTTGCTTGGCGAACAACCCGAATTTGACGTAAGCGATAAATCTTGGAAAATTCATTCGAGAAACCCGCTTGCCCCTCCTGAATATATCGGGGAAACGGGGGTTGTGGAAAACTCTATGATTGCGCTCGGTTGCGAAATCGAAGGCGAAGTTAAAAATTCCGTGCTTGGGAGCAACGTGGTGGTTGAAAAAGGCGCGTTAGTAAAAGATGCCGTCGTGCTTGCCAACAGCGTGATTAAAGCGGGCGCTACCGTTTCTTATTCGATTATTGACGAAAACGTAGTGGTCGGGGAAAATGCAAAAATCGGCGTAGAAAAAGATCCTAACGCTGAAATCGTCGTACTTGGCAGGGGGATTTCCGTTGCAAACGGCGTAAGCGTTTTAAGCGGTCAAAAACACGAAAAAGATATTACGGAATAAGGGAGGAGAAAGAGATGGCAGCAAGTGCATTAGGCGTAATTTTTTGTAATATTCACGAAGACAACGTACCCGAACTCGTCAGAAGAAGAACGATCGCATCCATTCCCTTTGGCGGGAGATATCGCGTAATTGATTTTCAGCTTTCGAATATGGTAAATTCGGGCATCACGACGGTGGGGTTGATGACGAACAATAACTACCGTTCGTTAATCGACCATATCGGTAGCGGAAAGGATTGGGATCTTGCCAGAAAAGACGGGGGAATTATTCTTTTACCGCCGTTTTCCGACAGACACGACAAATTGTATTCCACCCGTTTAGAAGCGCTCAGCTCTCTTTCGGGATTTTTGGCTCGGCGTTCGGAAAAATATGTAGTACTTTGCGACGGCGACGTGTTGGCGAAATTTAATATTTCCGATATTCTCGACGCGCACGAAAAGAAAAAAGCGGACATTACGTTAGTCACGCATCACGGCGAAATCGAAAAAAGCTCGGAGATTATGTTAGTAGATGCCAACGAAAACGGAAAAGTTTTAGAAGTGAAATACGGTCCGCGCGTAAAGAAAGGGGAAACGGGCAACTACTACGCGGGCGTAATGGTGTTAAACCGTCAATTCCTGTTGAATATCGTAGAAGAATCTGCCGTACACGGCTTTACGAGCTTTGAAAAAGATATACTTACCAAGCAATTACCTTCTTTAAAAATTTATAGCTACGATTTTAAAGGATATTTTGCGAGTATGACGAGCATGGCGGCGTATTATAAGCATAATATGAGATTGCTCGACAAAGCCGTCCGCGACGAGCTGTTCGGCGGCAGAGATATGTATACGAAAGTACGCGACAGCGCACCTTCCAAATACGGCGCAGAAGCGGTTGTGAAAAATTCGCTCGTTTCCGACGGTTGCGAAATTGAAGGGATTGTGGAAAATTCCATTCTCTTTCGTGGGGTAAAGGTTGCAAAAGGAGCAGTCGTGCGCGATTCGATTATTATGCAAGACAACGTAATCGGTGCAGGAGCTTCCTTGCATTGCGTGATTACCGATAAAAACGTCGTGATTACCGACCGCAGACAGTTAAGCGGTTGTGAAGAAATTCCGTTCTTTATTCAAAAAGGGACGATGCTTTAAACAAAGACTAATTCAATAAAGCCAATGGAGGAGTATATGGCAGAAACAAAACGTACAACGACAACTACGAAAAAAACGACTACGAGCGCAACGAAGAAAACCGCTAAAACGGTAAAGTCGACGGCAACGCGCGCGAAAAAACCGACGAAAGCTACGGTAGAAGTGATTGAAAAAGATACGCCCGTTTTTCCTGAAACGGTGAAAACGGAAGAACCTATCGTGCAAACGAAACGCAAAATTTTATTCGTCGCTTCGGAAGCTACGCCGTTTATCGCAACGGGCGGGCTTGCCGACGTAATCGGTTCGTTGCCCAAAGCGTTGGCGCAAGACCCTGCGTACGACGTGCGGGTGGTTTTGCCGTTGTATTCGGATATAAAACCCGAATATCGCAGAAAAATGTCTTTTCTCGGCAATATTTTCACCGCACTTTCGTGGCGTAATCAATATTGCGGGGTATTCACCTGCGAAGAACAGGGCGTAAAATTTTATTTTGTCGACAATGAATATTACTTTAAGCGCACGGGTTGCTACGGCTATTACGACGACGGCGAACGCTTTGCGTTCTTTTCTAAGAGCGTCATGGAGATTTTACCGTTTATCGATTTCTATCCCGACGTGTTGCATTGCCACGATTGGCAAGCTGCACTTGCTGCGATTTATTTAAAAACGAGTTATTGTAAACAAGAAAAATACAGCTTAATTCGCGCTATTTTTACCATTCATAACATAGAATATCAAGGGAAATTTTCGCTGGATATCTTAGGGGATTTGTTCGGTATCGACGAAGAGTATAAAGGGCTCGTAGAATATAACGGCTGTATCAATTTAATGAAAGGGGCGATTGAATGTTGCGAGAAAATTTCCACCGTAAGCCCGACTTACGCGAAAGAAATCAAATCGTCCGCTTATGCGCACGGTTTAGAAGATATGATTTGCAAAAACGAAAGTAAGCTCACGGGCATTTTGAACGGTATCGACGTACTTTCTTATAATGCAGAAACGGATAAAGCTTTGTTTGCGAATTATTCCGTAGAAGATTTATCGCAAAAAGCCGTTTGTAAACAAGAGTTGCAAAAAATGCTCGGCTTACCCGTTCGCAACGTGCCTATGATCGCTATGATTACCCGTTTGGTGTCGCATAAAGGGGTAGAGTTGGTGCAAAGCGTGATAGAAGATGTTTTGCACGAAGACGTTCAATTCGTGTTATTAGGAACGGGTGAAAGTAGCTACGAAAATTATTTTACCGATTTAGGCAAACGCTACGAAGCAAAGGTTTCGGCAAATATTGCGTTTAACGGGGATTTGTCCCGTAAAATTTATTCGGGGGCGGATATGTTCTTAATGCCGTCGTTGAGCGAACCTTGCGGGCTTTCGCAAATGATCGCTTCCCGCTACGCAACCGTACCTATCGTTCGGGAAACGGGCGGACTTTTCGACAGTATCAAACCGTACGGGTCAGGTGGCAATGGGTTTACGTTTGCATCTCGCAATCCTTACGATATGTTATACGTCATTCACGAAGCTATAGATTTGTATAAAAACGGGGAAGAATGGCAAGCCTTATTAAAGAAGGTAATTACCACAGATTTTTCTTGGCAACACTCGGCTGAAGAGTATAAAAAGCTTTACGCAGATACCGTTGCCATGCCGTTTTGATAAGGCGTTCAGCGTAAAGGTTGCGCAGTAATTACAGTTGAAAAAATT
>CAJGCN010000077.1 GCA_904501815.1 uncultured Clostridia bacterium | reverse complement strand
GTTGTCGCTCGCGGAAATAAATCCCGCTTTACTTTCGGTAAAGATTTGCAAGTCTTCTTCCAAAAGCACCACTTCGCTATCTTCGGGAAGAACGAACGACCCGCCATTTCTAACCGCGTCTACGACTGCGCCTGCATCACAGGTTGCTAAGAACTTAGAAATAATTCCAAGCTTTTTACCGTATTTCGGTCCAAGCGTTTTGAGTTGGGGTTTAAGCTTATAGAAAATAAACTCGCCCGCATCTTCCGCCGATTTATATTCTTTAATATTCAATTCGTCGAGCGCAATCGCCTTTAACCCTTCGTCAAGCTCCGCCGCGCGAGCTGTCACGACGTACATTTCCGACAAAGGCTGACGGTTTTTCACGTTGCCCGTGTTTCTCGCCGCACGGCCTAAGTTCACGATATCGAGCACGACCGCCATACCCTTTTCAAGTTCTTCGTCTACCATTTCTTTATCGCATACGGGGAACTCGCAAAGATGCACGCTCTTAGGCGCGTCTTTAAAGAACGCAGGCACAAGATTTAAATACATCTCTTCCGCGATAAACGGCGTGTACGGTGCGGTGAGCTTTGCAAAGGTCGTCAGCACGTACCACAAAGTGGTATACGCCGCCGCCTTATCTTCCGTCATTTCGCTACCCCAGTAGCGGTCGCGACCGCGACGGACGTACCAGTTCGACAAAATATCCGAGAAGTCTTGCAACGCACGCGCGCTATCCGTAATATTATATACGGCAAGATTTTTATCCACCGTTTCGATTAAGGTGTTGAGCTTGGACAAAATCCATTTATCCATTAACGACAGCTTACAGTTTTTTAAATCGTATTCGGCGGGATTGTAGCCGTCCACATCAGCGTATAAACAGAAGAACGCATAGGTATTCCAAAGCGTACCCATATACTTTCTCTGCGCTTCGCTAACCGCTTCGGGATAAAATCTCGACGGAAGCCAAGGAGCGGAAGACGTATAGAAATACCAACGCACCGCATCTGCGCCCTGCTTGTCGAGCACAGACCAAGGGTCGACGACGTTGCCTTTATGCTTACTCATTTTTATACCGTTCTTGTCGTTGACGTGCCCTAACACGATACAGTTCCTAAACGGAGCTTTATCAAACAGTAAAGTAGAGATAACGAGCAAGGTATAGAACCAACCGCGCGTTTGGTCTACCGCTTCGGAAATAAAATCGGCAGGGAAAGTCTGTTCGAATACTTCTTTATTCTCAAACGGATAGTGATACTGCGCAAACGGCATAGACCCCGAATCGAACCAACAGTCGATTACTTCGGGCGCACGGCTCATTTTCCCGCCGCACTTTTCGCATTTGCAGGTAAGCTCGTCCAAATACGGGCGATGCAATTCGATATTCTTATCGCAACCGCATTTTTCCGCAAGCTCTTCGCGCGATCCGATTACGTGAATTTCTCCACAGTCGGCGCATACCCAAACGGGCAACGGCGTACCCCAATACCGATCGCGGGATAAGCCCCAGTCGATTACGTTTTCAAGGAAGTTGCCCATACGCCCTTCCTTAATTGTTTCGGGCATCCAGTTAACCGAACGGTTCGCCGCAATCAGCCTATCTTTGATTGCCGTCACTTTAATAAACCAGCTCGAACGCGCGTAGTAGATGAGCGGGGTATCGCAACGCCAGCAGAAAGGATAGCTGTGCACGATTTCCAGCGTTTTCAAAAGCAATCCCCGTTCTTTTAAATCTTTGACGACTACGGGGTCAGACGCTTGCGCCCCGCGCCCCGTCAAGAATTCGCAACCTTCGGGGAATTTCCCTTCTTCGTCGATAAGCTGTACGACGGGCAAATTATATCTTCTGCCCACCTTATAGTCGTCTTCCCCGAACGCAGGCGCGATATGCACGACGCCCGTACCGTCGGAAAGGGTGACATAGCCGTCGTTCGTCACGTAGTAAGCTTTTTCTTTGAAATTAAATTTGTTCTTACCGAAGGGATACAAGGGTTCGTATTCTACGTATTCGTATTCCGAGCCTTTCTTTACGGAAAGGACTTGATACCCTTCTTCCCCAAACACTTTTTCCAAAAGAGCTTGCGCGAGAATATACTTCTCTCCGTTTTCGTCCATTTGGATTTCTACGTAGTCGTAGTCGGGGTGCATACAGAGCGCAACGTTAGAAGGAAGCGTCCAAGGAGTGGTCGTCCAAGCAAGGATATACGTATTTTCTTTTCCGACGAGCTTAAACTTCACGAACGCCGTTTGTTGTTTGACATCCTTATACCCTTGCGCAACTTCGTGCGACGAGAGCGCCGTTCCGCAACGGGGGCAATAAGGTACGATTTTGTGTCCTTTATACAGTAAGCCTTTTTCGTGGATTTTCTTAATCGCCCACCATTCCGATTCAATATAATCGTCGTGATAAGTGACGTACGGCTCGTCCATATCGCACCAGTAGCCAACACGGTCGGACATTTTTTTCCATTCCGCCGAGTATTTCCACACCGATTCCTTACATTTTTTAATAAACGGTTCTATGCCGTAGCCTTCGATTTGCGTTTTATGCTCGAAACCGAGTTGCTTTTCCACTTCGAGTTCAACGGGAAGCCCGTGCGTATCCCAGCCCGCTTTTCTCAAAACGTGGCAACCTTTCATAGTTTTATATCTCGGCACGATATCTTTCATAACGCGGGTGAGAATATGCCCGATATGCGGTTTACCGTTCGCCGTCGGCGGACCGTCGTAGAAGGAAAACTCTTCTCCCCCTTCGCGTTCTTTCATACTCGCTTCGAATACTTTGTTTTCATTCCAGTATTCAACGATCTTCTTTTCTCTTTCTACGAAGTTTAAAGAAGTGTCTACCTTTTTGTACATTCCCATAGTATTTTTCTCCTTTTTGAGTAAGGTATATATAATGTAATAGCTTACGAATAAAAAATAACCGTCGTGCTTTGGAAAAAACACAACGGCTTTTATCACCACCAAAACAAACTATCATTTGTCGCAAATCTTCTACGGCATGCGAACCCGTATTCCGCTACTTTACGCCTTATGCGCGTTCACGAAATCAGCTCGTAAAGGGATATTTTCTGCGCGCCCCTTCTTCCTTTCACCAAAACGGAATTTCTCTGTGCGGGAAAAACGCAAAAACGTTGTCTTTACTCAAACGCTTTTCATTCAGTTATTAAAATTATATCTTATTTTTCAGATTTTGTAAAGCAAATTTTAAGCAAATTCCTGATTTTCCTTCCCCCGTTTTTTATGCGCCGTGCGCTTACGGCGCAACGCGGTTGATATCGCGGGGGAACATGGTCGCTTCACGAACGTTCTTCGCGCCTAATAAATGCATCGTCAAACGCTCTAAGCCAATCCCTAACCCGCCGTGCGGGGGCGCGCCGTATTTGTGAAGCATCAAATACGTTTCAAACTCTTCAGGATTCATTCCGAGCTTTTTCATCTTTTCAACCTGCTCGTTGTAATCGTGTACGCGTTGACCGCCCGAAGTGATTTCCAAGCCCCTGAACAACAAATCGAACGAAAGGGTATATTCGGGGTCTTCGGGGTCGTCCATCGTATAGAACGGGCGTTTCTTCGAAGGATAATGCGTGATGAAAATGAAATCGGAGTTAAACTGCTTTTTGGCGTATTTACCGAGAAGCTGTTCTTCTTCGGGGTCGAAGTCTTTCATATCCGTCGGCTTATACTTGAAGGTTTTCATAATAATTTCCTTCGCATCCATAAATTTCAACACGGGGATTTCTTTAATTTCGGGTATTTCGATATGCAAAAGGTCTACTTCGTTTTTATACTCCGTTCTCAAAAGCTCCATAATATATTTGAGCGCACCCGTTTCCATATTCATAATATCTTCGAAACTTTCGATAAAGCCCATTTCGAAGTCCATTGAAATATATTCGTTTAAATGACGGCTGGTATCGTGGTGTTCGGCTCTGAACACGGGCGCAACTTCAAACACGCGCTCGTATACCGCCACCATTGCCTGTTTATAAAGCTGAGGCGATTGCGCAAGATACACCTGTTTCCCAAAATAATCGAGCTTAAAGACGTTCGTACCCCCTTCCGCGCCCGCAAAGTTAATTTTGGGGGAATGGATTTCCGTGAAGCCTTCTTTGGTTAAAAATTCTCTAAACCCGCGTTGAATCCCTTCTTGCAATTTAAAAATCGCGCGTTCTTTGGGGTTGCGCAAAGTGACGGGACGGTAGTCAAGCTTGGTCGATAAATCGCAGTTAACCTGTTTTTTCGTGATAACGACGGGCGGAATTTCCGCAGGATGCGACAACAGACAAATATCGTGAATTTGCAATTCGTAGCGTTTACTGCCGTCTTTCGTTTCGCCTGCCACGACCTTACCCGTAATTTTCGCCGCACATTCTTCCTTGACGTCTTCGCTCATACGGTAGTCGGAAAAACTTTCCGCATAAACGCATTGAACGGTTTCGCGCGCCGTACGCAAAATGACGAACGCGAAATCGGACATCATACGAATATTATGAATAGTCCCTTTCACGGTAATAATTTGATTTTCGTACTTTTCAAAATCGGCAAAAGCCACCGTATTTTGTTTCGTTTCACCCGTAATAACCATAAAAACCTCTTTTCTGCGCAACGCTACTTGCGCGCGCAATTTTTATTCTTAAATTTTTCACTTATTATTTTAATTCGTTTGACAAAAAAAAGCAAGAATTTTATAATAGTTTTACAAAACTTTTTTTCAAAGGACGAAAATGTTATGCGCGTACTCGTAATTAACGACCTTTCTTGCGTGGGAAAATGCTCTCTAACCGTCGCTTTGCCTATCCTTTCGGCAAGCGGTATCACCTGCGACGTGTTGCCGACGGCGATTTTATCTACGCACACGGGCGGATTTGACGGCTACACCTTCCGCGACCTTACGGGCGATATACCCGATATTTTAAAGCATTGGAAATCGCTTGGGATTCGATTTGATTTTATTTACAGCGGATATTTAGGAAACATTCGCCAAATCCAACTCGTTTCCTCGCTCAAAAAAGAATTTTTAGCGGACGGCGGGAAATTTATCGTTGACCCCGTCATGGGCGACGACGGAAAACTCTATCAAGGCTTTGAACCTGCGTACGTAGACAAAATGCGTGAGCTTTGCCGTGAAGCGGACTATATCCTGCCGAACGCAACGGAAGCCTGCCTGCTTTCTCAAAAGCCTTATCCCGTAAACAAAGAAAACGTACGCGAAGTTTTAAGCGCGCTTAGCGAGCTTTGCCCGTTCCCTATCGTGACGGGAATTACGGTCGATAACGACGTAGCGGTATATTTCACGAAACGCGGTCGGGGTTTATTCTCGTTCACGCACGAAAACGTAGAAGGTTTTTTCTGTGGCGCAGGCGACGTATTCGCTTCGGCGTTCGTAGCGGGGTTAGCAAACGGCAAGCACGAATCGGAAGCCATTTATTTAGCTTCGGAGTTCACGGCGAAAGCCATTCGCCGTTCCGCGCGGGAAGTATCGGACAAACGCTACGGGCTGAGTTTCGAACAGGAAATATTCGGTTTCCTTCAAAACCTTTAACCCCCTTTCGTTTTCTTGACAAACCCGAAAAAATATTGTATACTATAAATAGATCTGCGGTGTACGGAGTTCGGTATAAACGGAATCCACGATATAAAATCGGGAGTTTACGTTCGTGGCGATAGGCAAGGTCTGTAGTATTCGGAAAGTCCGACGCGTCAAGACGGGACACCCACCTGCTGAAAGCGGGTTCACCTTTTGCCGAAATGCGGCACAGGCGGATTTTTTGAAAAATCTAAGGAGTAGCAAGCGCTACTCCTTTCTTGTTTTTTGTAGAATAAACGGGAAGATTACACCGCCGTTTCGCGTTTGGTTTTCGTTTCCAAATACTCTTTCGCCGTTTGCGCGCGTTCGTCTATGGTGTAGGTCGGAACGAGTTTCTTCACCGCGCGTTTCATATCGTCCGTTTCCGAATATGCGCCTTCGTACAGATCGTCTAACGTCGTCCAGAAATTCTCTTCATCAAGCGGAATCGGCTTTGCAATACTAATCAAACCGTTGGAAGTTTTTTGCAAGCCTTCTTCTGCCATTAACCGTTCTTCAAAAAGTTTTTCACCAGGTCGAAGCCCCGTG
>CAJGCN010000076.1 GCA_904501815.1 uncultured Clostridia bacterium | reverse complement strand
TCCCCTTGTTTCGCCTTTACTTCCACGACTTTCCCGTTTTCAAAACGAACGGAAAATTCGTCGATTACTTCGCCCATATAAGAAAGGGGCTTAGACGAATACACAATCCCTTCCGCCGCGCCTGCTTTGGGGGAAGTGAACACTTCTTCGCTGGGAATATTTGGGTTGAAAATTCTGCCTTTCAAGGTCTTTTCCTTCCCACCGCAGAAAATACCGTCTTCTAAAAGCTCGACTTTAAAATCCGTGCCGTTCCCGCTTTTTAAATATAAATATTTCAAGCGTAAATTATTCAAATACGCCGAACGAGCCGATAAATCGTCGTTATGTTCTTTCCAAGCTTTAATGGGATTTTTTCCGTCGGCACGAGCGGTGTATAAAATGACTTTCCACATTTCTTCAACGGCTTTTTTCTCGGATAAGTGCGGGAATACTTTCTTTGCCCAAGCTTTACCGGGTACTGCCGCGATACACCATTGATGTTTATTTTCAAGCGCTAAACGGTAGGGCTTGATTTGCGGGAAGATAGCCCGACGGGCTTGGCTCATTTTTTCTTGGTCTACGCCGTTCATTCCGTCGGGATCGTCCGATTCGATAAAAAGTCGGCAAGAATAATTCGCAGCTTTATATTCCCATTTTGCTTTCGCCCAAGATTTCAGCTCGGATAACGATTCAAGCGAACGATAAGTTGCGGAAAGTTTTTCAACGGGTTGATGACTCCATTCCACGAACACTTCGCTCGCCCCCGCTTTATAACATTCTTCCACCACCATCGTGACGAATTCAGGTTGTTCAAGCCCCGCGCCGATAAACACGGTCTGCCCTTTTTTTACGTTTAAGCCCGTGCAGGCTAATAATTTTGCGTATTTTTGTAATTGTGTTTTTCTCATAGTAATTCTCCGTTTTATTCTTTCAACCGATTTGGTCGTAATTGATATTTTTATAAAAAAGACGTTTAATTTCTTGCTCGTCTTGCGTTTGCGCAAGTATCCACATCAATTTCGTGATAATACTTTCGCAAGTCATAGAATAGCTTTCTAAAAGCTCGAAACGGCTTTTTAAGTTTCTACCCACTTTATAAACGTTCATATCACTCCCTTCGTGATATACCTGTGTGGTGACGGCGAGCGTTTTGCCTTTCCCTTTCCAACTTTCTAAAATCTCGTAAAAACCGTAATATTCACTTTCAGGCACTCCGCCCGTCCCGTAGCCAGACAGAACGACCGCGTCGTAATGGCGGAAATACTCGTTTAAAATTTGTCCGTCCATACCGGGCGTTAAAGTCAAAAGCCCAACTTTTCTATTTAAAGAAAGATAAAATTCCGTTTCCCTATCTTTCGGCGTTTTAATATAAGAGATTATGCGCCCGTCGCGTATACGCCCCAAAACGGGAAAGTCTACGCTATCGAAGGCGTTAAAGCTTTTCGTGCGAATTTTTTTTGCGCGCGTGCCTGCGATAATCTTGCCTTGAAACACGATACAAACGTCAGCGGCTTTGTCGGACGACGCGTATAAAAAACTGTCGCGCAGATTTACTCTGCCGTCCGTATCTTCTTTGCTTATCGGCTGTTGCGAACCCGTCAAAACGATCGGCTTTTTCGAATTCTGTATCATATAAGAGAGCATAGCCGCCGTATACGCCATCGTGTCGGTGCCGTGACAAATTACAAACCCGTCGTATTTACCGTAATTTTCTTTGATTAAAGAAGCGAGCGTAAGCCAATGCTCAGGCGTTAAATTCGTGCTGTCGATATTATACGCTTGCACGGCTTCCGCTTGGCAATACTTTTGAATTTCAGGCACGAATTCCAACAATCCGTTTGGAGAAAGCTCTGGCTTTAAGCCCTTTGCGCTCGGCAAAGAAGCAATCGTACCCCCCGTTGCTATCAATAAGATTTTTTTCATCATCATTTCCTTGTTCAATTTTTACGGCGCAGATAATCCCCTTTAGAAAGAGCATACGGGCAAGCAATTCGATAGGTTTCGCAAACCAACTTACCGTCTTCCGTCCGCGCGCCTTTGCTATCGTAGATTTCTTCAACCGTAAAAGTCTTGCCAAAATTTTGCGTAGGCGAAAGGACTTCTAAGCGCTCCCCCTTTTTGAAACGGTTGCGCATTTGCGCATATACGAACCCGTTTTCACTTGTTAACACGTCGGCAATATACGTGTATTCGCCTTTGGATTGACTGTCTTGATAATTTACCGTTTGCGCGTTTTCCCCAAAAGCGTAGGCTTGCGTATAGTCACGGTGCGCAACATTGTTTAATTCTGCAAAGCAAGTTTCGAAATCTTCGCCGTTTAAAAGACGTTTATAGGCGTTTATGACCGTTGCGAGATAATACCCGCTCTTCATTCTGCCTTCAATTTTAAAGGAACTTACACCCGCTTTTTTGAGTTCGTTTAATGCAGAAAGCATATTCAAATCCTTACTGTTAAAGATAAACGTACCCCGTTCGTCCTGCTCGATAGGCAACCATTCGCTTTGCCCGTTCGTTGCGTTGAGCGCACGGACTTCGTATCGCCAACGGCAAGACTGTACGCACGCACCGCGATTAGACGAACGACCGTCGAGATAATCGGAAAGCAAGCATCTACCGCTATATGAAATGCACATTGCGCCGTGCACGAACGCTTCAAGCTCCGTTTCGGGAACGAACTCGTGTATTTCGCTAATTTCCTTTAAAGAGAGTTCACGCGCTAAAACCACGCGGGAAATCCCTTGCTCCGACCAAAATTTAACGGAATATTTATTCGTGGTGTTCGCTTGGGTGGATAAATGCAAGCAAAGCTTGGGCGCAACTTTTTTCGCAAGATAAATTACGCCCGGATCGGAAATAATCACCCCGTCTACCCCGATTTCTTCTAAAAAGCGTAAATAGTCCGAAAGAGCGGAAAAATCAGCGTTTTTGGCAAAAATATTCACCGTCACGTATACTTTCTTTTGTAAACTTTTAGAAAGAATTACGGCGGACTTTAATTCATCTTGCGTGAAATTATCGGCAAAAGAACGCAAGGAAAAATTTTTTCCGCCAACGTAAACGGCGTCCGCACCGAAATACAGCGCGGTTTTAAGTTTTTCAAAATTGCCCGCAGGCGCTAAAAGCTCCGTTTTCATACCTTTTTTTCCTTTGCGTTTCCTTGATATACCGAAAGAGCTACCCCGTCGCCTATATTTAAAACGGAAGTGATAAAATCCCTATCCTTAGACACCGTGTTCAAATACGAGCGAATTTTTTCGACAATCGAATGGCGTTTTTGGGGCGTAGGCTCTTCCCCGCTAACCCAACCGTATAACAACACGTCGTCGGCAAACAAAACGCTACCCTTTTTCATCAGTCTTTTTAAATCGAATAAATATTTTTCGTACTGCGCTTTCGGACCGTCTAAGAACACGAAATCGTATTCCCCGTCCATCATGGAAAGAATTTCCCCTGCGTCGCCTAAATACGCGCTTACCCGCTCTAAAACGCCAAGCTCGGAGAAATTCGCTTTGGCTTCTTGGTAGCGTTCTTCTTCTAACTCTATCGTCGTAAGTTTTGCTTCGGGACAGCAATAGAGCATTGCCGAACCCGAAAGTCCAACCGCCGTGCCTATCTCTAAAATACGCTTAGGTTGCAATGCCGTGAGTAGCACGAGAAGATATTGCAAAGTTTCGTCGTCGGCAACGGGAATACCGCGTGATAACGCGCTCTCGCGCTTTTTCGCTATGCGTTCGTCGATATTTAATTTTACCAAAGAAGCCGTGTAGTTCATTCGTAAAATTTTCCCTTTTAAACGTCGAGCACGCTTACTACGATCAGCGGAGATTGCTTCGTGCGTTTTAAAATATAATTTTTCAAAGCTCGCTTAATCGTTGCAATAAGCTCGGCTTTATTGCCGTTTTCGTAGTTATAGCCGTCTACGGCTTTTTGCACCACGTATTTAAGTTCTTCGTCCGTACCACTACGCCCCGAATACATAAAGCCGTGCGATTCTACAACGGGGTCGTTAATCACGTAATTTCCCGTCACTGCAAGCGCAACGGTAATCGAGCCGTCTGAAGACATTTTCAGTCGGTCTTTAATGACTTCGCTCGTGCCGTAGTCTTCTACGCCTTCGCCGTCAATCAGTCTTGCGCCCGCAGGGATATTTTCCCCGAACTGCATAGAGTTATCCGTCAATTCCACACAATTCCCGATTTCCGTGATTAAAATGTTTTGCGACGGCATACCCAGCGCTTCCGCAAGTTGCGCGTGGCGTTTCAAATGACGATATTCGCCGTGCACGGGAATAAAGAATTTGGGTTTTAAAAGATTATGCAAAATTTTATGCTCTTCTTGACAAGCATGCCCCGAAACGTGGATTTTTTCCAAGTTCTCGTAGACCACTCTCGCGCCCTTTTTATAGAGATTGTTAATAACGCGGTATACCATTTTTTCGTTTCCGGGAATGGGGGTTGCGGAAATGATAATCGTATCGTTCGAACCAACCGTCACTTTATTAAATTCCCCTGCCGCCATTCGGGTCAACGCGCTCATAGGCTCGCCTTGCGAACCCGTTGAAATAATCAAAAGTTCTCCGTCGAATAAATTTTTCGTTTGCTCGATATCGATTAAAACGCCTTCGGGGATTTTCAATTCGCCTATCTTCACCGCCGCTTCAACGACTTTGAACATGCTCCGACCCGACAAGGCAACCTTACGGCGGTATTTCACGGCAAGGTCGATAATTTGTTGGAGTCTATGCACGTTAGAAGCAAAGGTTGCGATAATCATTCGCCTATTCGTATTTTCCGAGAAAAGATGGTCGAACGTCGTTCCAACGACCGTTTCGCTCATAGTATAGCCCTGACGTTCGATATTCGTCGATTCCGCCATATACAGCAATACCCCTTCTCGACCAAGCTCGGCAATACGTTTTAAATCAATCGGCTCGCCAGCAACGGGGGTTAAGTCGATTTTGAAATCCCCGCTGTGATAAATAAGTCCGCAAGGGGTGCGGATAGCGAGTGCGCACGCGCCGGAAATAGAGTGATTTACGTTAATAAATTCCACTTCAAATACGCCGAGCTTCACCCTGTCGCCCGCAGATACAACCCGTTGCGCGGTGTTTTGGATATGATGTTCTTGCAGTTTGTTATCCGCAAGCATTAAGGTAAGTTTCGTGCCGAATACGGGCGCGGAGGGCGGAATTTCTTTGAGTAAATACGCAAGCCCGCCGATATGGTCTTCATGTCCGTGTGTGAGCAATACGCCACGAATTTTTTCTTTATTTTGTTCTAAATAGCTAAGGTCGGGCACGACGCAATCGATACCGGGCATATCTTCCACGTTCGGGAAGGTCATACCCGCGTCGATAATTACGATATCGTTGCCGTATTCAATCGCCGTGATATTTTTACCGATTTCCCCCACCCCGCCGAGAAAAAGAATTTTTACGGGCTTTTTCTTGCGCGGAGCGCGAAGAGTTTTTTGCGGTTTTTGTTCCAAGATTATCTTTTTATTCTTCGGCGTTTCTGCCGTTTCCGCAAAAGCTTGTTTCACGCTACGGCTCGTCCGCAAATTTTTTTTGGGATTTACGGTTGCCGTCATCGCCGTACCCGTTCCGCTTCCAAGCGTTCTTTTAGGAATTTTCAATGCAGGTTTTTCTTTGGTTTTCACCGTGCGCACTGCCTGAGAAGTTAGTTCTGTGTTTCTCGGTTGCGCCTGTCGTTTGTTTTGTTTTTTTTCGTTCACTTATATAATTCTCCCTTGACGGATTTTCACCGCCGTATGCGTTCTCAAAAATAGAGAGCCGAAAATTATTTCAATCATCAGCCCTCTTACGCATTATTCCTATGTAAGCCTTGAATTAGAAATCAAGATCAACTTTCTTTTCTTTGGTAATTTTGATCAGGCCTTGATTCAAAAGCTGTTTCGTCGTTTCGTATGCAAATTCTTTCTTATAATCTACTTCTTCGAACTTTTCGTCCTTAACGGCATTCTTGCTCGTAGCCAACGCATCAACTAATCTAAGCGCCTTTTTCACCGCCGCCGCACTTCTGATTTTAACCATAAACGGAGTGTTTTCGTAAGCTTTTTGTTCTCCGACGTTCTTTTGGTGGTATACCGTCGTTTTAAATTCGGGATCGT
>CAJGCN010000075.1 GCA_904501815.1 uncultured Clostridia bacterium | reverse complement strand
GGCTTACAGCGCGAAGTGAAAGAATTTGAACCCCGTTTAGCGCTCGACGGCGGTGCGGACGGCTTGGACTTTTACCGAATTATCGCGGAAGAAGTAGGCAAATATTTAACGCGTGGCGGTACGCTGATTATGGAAGTAGGCGAAGGGCAAGCCAAAGCGGTGGCAAAGCTGTTTAAGCGTTGCGATTACTCTATGATCGTGAAAGACTTTGCAGGGATTGACCGTTTTGTGAAAATCGTATTTTAAAAAACAAGGAGTGGCGGAATGTTCGTAAAACTCGAAGAAATTAAAAAACGCTATCAGTTTTTATCCGAAAAACTCGCGGATACGCAAGTGCTTGGGGATATGAGCGTATGGCAAAAATACTCCAAAGAACAATCCGACTTGACCCAAACGGTGGAAACTTACGAGCGGTATCTTTCCACGCAAAAGGAAATGCAAGACGCGTTTGCGCTTGCGGAAGCGGAAACGGACGGAGAGATGAAAAAGCTCTTAAACGACGAAGGCTACGCCTGTAAAGAACGGCTTGCCGAGCTTGTGAACGAGCTGAAAATTCTTCTTTTACCCAAAGACAAGAACGACGAGCGTAGCTGTATTTTAGAAGTGCGCGCAGGTACGGGCGGGGAAGAAGCCGCGCTGTTTGCCGCAGACCTTTGTCAAATGTATAAAAACTATTGCGCATCCAAGCGTTTAAAAGTGGAAGAAATCGAAATCAGCCAAACGGAGCTTGGCGGGGTTAAGGAAGGTATTTTTTCTATCACGGGCGCGGGCGCGTATAAATTATTGAAATATGAAAGCGGAGTACACCGCGTACAGCGCGTTCCCGCAACCGAAACGCAAGGTCGTATACACACTTCGGCGGCGACGGTTGCCGTTCTTCCCGAAGCAGAAGAAGTGGAAGTGGAAATTTCCGATAAGGATATCCGTATTGATATTTTCCATTCAGGGGGCGCAGGCGGGCAAAACGTTAATAAAGTCGCTTCCGCCGTGCGTATCACACATTTCCCGACGGGGATTGTGGTGCAATGCCAAGACGAGCGTTCTCAGCTCAAAAACAAGGAACGGGCGTTTAAGGTTTTGCGGTCGCGTATTTACGATTATTATAACGGCAAGAACAACAAAGAACGGGAAGAAAACCGTCGGAGTATGGTCGGGAGCGGGGATCGGAGCGAAAGAATTCGCACGTATAATTTCCCGCAAAGTCGGGTGACGGACCACCGTATCGGGCTTAGCCAGTATAATTTAGACGCGTTTATTATGGGTGACATTCATTCAATGGTCGAAGCGCTTACGATTGCAGACAGAGAAGCGTTGCTCGCAAGCGAAAAAGAATAAAGGAGTGGGTAAAATGAGAAAAGGTTGGCGGAAAGCTTTGCTCTTCGGCGGTCTTGCCTGTTTCGCAACGGGACTTTTTGCGTGCGGGGAAGACAGCGGAAGCGAACTTAAATTTAGGCTTTTGGATAACGGCACGTACGAAGTTTCGGGCTATAAAAACAGCGAGATCACGGAAGTCGTAATTCCTGCCGAATACAAAGGCAAGCCCGTTTCGTCGATAGGCGATAAGGCGTTTTACGACGCAAACGAAATGCAAAGGTTGGAAATCCCCGACGGTATCGAGCATATCGGCGCGTACGCGTTTGAATATTGCGAAGAATTAAAGGAAGTTTCTATTCCCGATAGCGTGGTATCAATGGGCGAAGGCGCGTTTAAAAGTTGCGCGTGCTTAATCGAGATTACGTTGCCTGAGCATTTAACGAGTATTCCCAAGTTCGGTTTTCGCGATTGCTACGATTTGAGAACGATTACCTTCCCCGAAAACTTAAAAAGTATAGGGGACTATTCTTTCGATCATTGCGAGAACTTAGCGCGCATTGCTATTCCCGAAGGGGTTGAAACGATAGGCATAGAAGCGTTCGTCGGCTGTTATAACGCGACTTCTATCACCATTCCAAGTACCGTAAAAACCATTCAACGTAGCGCGTTTTATTCTTGCAAAAACGCAACGTGGCTGACGATTGAAGAAGGCTTGGAAGAAATCGGGGAACGCGCGTTTATCAACTGTGAAGGCTTAACGGAACTACGGCTTCCCCAAAGCTTGAAAAGAATAGGGGCAGACGCGTTTAGCAATTGCAAGAACGTAGAAAATCTTTCCTTTTCCGACGAAATAGAATATATAGCTTCAACGGCGTTTTCGGGCTGTGAGAAACTGCCTTACACGACGGACGGGGAGTATAAATACGTAGGCAACGGGTCAAATCCTTATTTCTACTTAGCTTCCGCACCCAAAACGATTACGACGGCGAATATCAACGAGCATTGTAAAATCGTAGGAAGCTTTGCAAAGTGCGAGAATTTGACGAGCGTAGTCATTCCCGAAGGAGTGAAAACGCTTGCCAACGAAGCGTTTTCTTATTGCGAGCGATTGACGAGCGTTTCTCTGCCGAGCACTTTAACGACGATTAGCGATTCGGCGTTTAATAACTGCAAAAGCTTAACGCAAATCTCTTTGCCCGCAGACTTGAAGGCGATAGGCAATTCCGCTTTTTATTGTTGTACGGGCTTAAAGGAAATTTCCTTGCCCGACGGGTTAAAAAGTATCGGCAATCAGGCGTTTTACTATTGTGATAGCTTGATAGAGCTCTCCTTGCCGAACGGGATAGAACAGGTTGGCTTAAACGCTTTTCCTAATAAGGTGCTAACGGCGCAAGAAAACGGTCTTAACTTTATGGGCAACGCAAGCAACCCGTATTTATGTATCGTCGCCATCACCGATACGAACGGCGTGCGGATTCCCGCCGCTTGCAAGCTGTTGGCAACGAACGTGTTTGCGAGCGCGAACTTGCGCAATATCAGCGTAGACAAAGAAAGCACCGTTTTTGAATCGATTGACGGGGATTTATATACGAAAGGCGGGGAAACGCTGATTAAATACGCGGGCGGTTCGTATCACGACGTTGACTTTACGATTCCGTCAAGCGTAAAAGAAATTGCCAGTGGTGCGTTCAGTAAATGCAACAGTTTACAATGTGTACGGATAGATAAAAACGTAGAGCGCATACAAGCGAGCGCATTCGGAAAGATAAACGGCTTAAAAGTGTATTGCAAAGCAAAAAGCCGACCGAGCGGTTGGTCGGAGAAAGCCTTCCCCGAAGAAATCAGCGTATACTGGGATAACTCTTCGTATTACGGAAGCGACGGGAAATTAGTAATTTGGTAAGAAAAAAACGGGGATAGCCTATTAAGCTTCCCCGCTTTTTGTTTATGTCAATTTTTATTTTAACGCCGCAACGAACCGCGCGATACGCTTTAACCCTTCTTCTATGTCTTGGTCGCTTAACGCATACGATAACCGTACGCAGTCGGGCGCGCCGAACGAAATACCGGGCACGGTGGCAACCTTTTCTTCATCTAATAAAATGTCCGCGAACGACACCGAGTCGGAAAGAACCTTTTCGCCGTATTTCTTGCCGTATAACCCGTCGACGACCATCATTACGTAGAACGCGCCGTCAGGCTCTACCGCCGAAACCCCGTCAATGTCCTTGATAAGCTCTAACAGCCTTGCACGGCGGGCGTCGAAGACTTTTCTCATACTCTCTACTTCTTCGGCAGGGGAGTTGAGCGCTTCAATGGTTGCGTATTGAGAAATCGAGCAAGCGTTGCTCGTTGCGTGGCTTTGGAAAGAATCAATCGCTTTTGCCACGTCTTTGGGTGCGGCAAGATAGCCCACACGCCAACCCGTCATGGCATAGGTCTTAGAAACGCCGTTGACGGTGATCGTCAAGTCTTTCATCTTCTCGCTACAAGCGGCAATCGAGAACGCCTTAACGCCGTTATAGCAAAGCTTTTCGTAAATCTCGTCGGCAAGCACGAAAATTTCCGCTTCTTCGCAGACTTTTGCAATCGCGCGGACTTCTTCTTCGTTATACACCGCGCCCGTAGGGTTAGACGGGGAGTTGAAGATAAGCATTTTCGTTTTCGGCGTAATCGCCTTTTTCAAGTCTTCCGCCGAGAACTTGAATTTATTCTCTTTCTTACATTCAATATACACGGGCGTTGCGCCACACACCTTTACGACTTCAGGATAAGTAAGCCAATAGGGGGCGGGGATAATCACTTCGTCGCCTTCTTCAAGCGTTGCATAGCAAGCGTTAAAGATAGAATGTTTCGCGCCGTTGGAAACGACGATTTGCGACGGTTCGTAGTCCAGCCCGTTGTCCTTTTTAAACTTTTCCGCAATCGCTTTTCTAAGGTTCAACAACCCCGACGACGGGGTATATTTCGTCTGCCCGTTATCAAGCGCGGTTTTCGCGGCGTTGATGATATGTTCGGGGGTATTAAAATCGGGTTCGCCTACGCCGAAAGAAACGACGGCTTCTCCCGCCGCTTTCATCGCCTTTGCTTTTGCGGAAATCGCAAGGGTCAAAGACGGTGCGATTGCCGACATTCTTGATGCAACTCTGTTTTTCATTATTCTTTCTCCGTTTTTGTGATAAAAATTTTTTTCGTATTTATTTTACATTGTTTTTTTAAATAAGGCAAGAAAAAATCACCTGTTTTTGTAAAAAAGTCTAAAAATAATCGAAAATTTTAAAATTTATACTGCTTTGTATCTATTTTTTCGATAAATAAAAGGTGTTGTGGCAGTTGCTAACGGGCGAAACTCCTCATCCACCGCAAGCGGTCCCCCTTCTCCCACAGGAGAAGGTTTTTTTCTTATTGCCGTAATTTAGCCTTCTCCTGCGGGAGAAGGTGTCAGCGGGAGCTGACGGATGAGGTGTTAAAAGAAGTAGCAATTTCCTCCCCCTGCCCCGCACTTGACACGGTGGATAGCTTAAAAAAATAAAAAATTTTAAAAAAAATATATGCTTATTGCTTGACGAGAGAATAAGTAAGGAGTATAATAAAGCTGTGATATACTATATAATAGTATCACTATCTTTCGATTCTATAACGTGCAGCGCGTTTGGAATATATATTTTATAAAATAAGGAGAACAAATTTTATGAAGAAAAGAAAATTGGCATTGGTGAGCTTTTTAGCGGCGGCAGCCTTGACCTGCGGTATCGGTTATGCGGCAGTATCCGACACGTTGGATATTCAAGGTACTGCAACCGTTAAGCAATCTGATCTTGACAATAGTTTTGCTGATAAAGTATATTTTTCGGCAGTAGAACAAACTACGGATGCTACGAAATGGACGGCAAGCATTAATCAAGATAACAATAATAAGGCTTCGTTTAGTATTTATAGTTTAGTTCATAAAAACGATACGCAATCTATTAAATATACGATTAAAAACGACAGTGTCCACGATGCAACGGTTAGCTTAACGATTCCGGAAGGAGAAGCGCATAATCCCCAAAATAATAATCCTACTTATTTTGAAGTTAGTCATGATTTGGGTGACGGAAAAACGCTTATAGCAGGCGGGACTTTAGACGTCACCGTCACCGTTAAGTTGATTCAAGATACGACGACTACGGTTTCAGGGTCGTTTGGTATTGAAATGGTTGCAACGGCTGGCAACGCAGTATCTGGCAACTAAGAAACACTACCTATAAACATAACGAAAAAGGAGGAGCAGACGAATGACAAAAGATCGGAAAATCGTGTATGCGGTTGCGATAGTTTCCTTCGTTTTGCTCCTGACCCTTTCGTTGATCCCGTACGATGGGAGCAGGTTAATCGCTGCAATCCTGCTTGTGCCGACGACGGCGGTCGCGTTAATTTTTATTAAAAAAAGAAATATTTTTTCCTACAATAAAAGACAGGTCTTTTTTCTTTTAACCGTAATGGGTGTTGTGAGCGTGATGCTCTATTTCCTTACGATTGTAAGTTTCGGCTTTGGTCGGCGTTCGCAAAGTTTCACTTTTGAGAGAATAGGTTTTATTTTGCAAATGGCGACGATAATCGTGGCGACGGAGCTTATTCGTAGCGTTTTTTTAGCGCAAGAAAGTAAGTTTGCAAGCGTTTTTGCGTATTTGATTTGCGTGCTTGGGGAAGTGCTACTCGTTTCGGGGTTCGGTTCTATCGAGCGGTTTAATCAATTTATGGACGTCGTTGGGCTGAGCTTATTTCCTGCGCTCATTTCAAATTTGACCTATCATTACTTATCTAAACGATACGGTGCAAAACCGAATATTGCCTATCGGCTGATTACCACGCTTTACGCGCCGATAATTCCTGTCGTTTCGCTGATTCCTGATTCTCTAATGG
>CAJGCN010000074.1 GCA_904501815.1 uncultured Clostridia bacterium | reverse complement strand
CGACGTTCGCGCCGATCCGCGCCGAGTATTCCGTTTGGGCGGGGTTATATACGTACAAATATAAGCCGTAATTCGAATTTCGAAGCGTTTCATTATCCGAATAGCAATACTCCGAAAAGCTATAAAGCTCAGGCTCTGCGCCCTTCACCGCAGGGTGCAGCGCAACGACCGTTTCCCCCAAATCGTCGAGAACTTTCGTCCCGTCGAACTCGTTCGTCGATTCCGCATACGCAGGAACGGCGGAAGGGGATACCGCAAAACACGGTATCCCTAAAACGACCGCAAACGCGATCGCTGCTATTCGTTTGAAAAGTTTACGTGTTTTCATACCTGCTCCCTCGTTATGCGGATAAAACGCAGAATTTCAATCCGATCGTACACCCGCCCGTCGTGATATCCAAACGGTACATATTGCTATAAACCATACTATCCATAGCCGTAAGCTCGCCGCCCTCGTGCGCCGCGTAGGCAGTCAGAACGGAGCTTTGCGTTCCTGCTATGCGTACCGTGTTCGCCGTTTGGTCAAGCTCAACGGTAAAATACTTCGTCCAGTTCGGTTTACTTTCCGCAATCACGTTCCAAGAATATTCGATATGCGATACCGAGAACGAATAATCGTTCTCGATCGCAATCGGAGTGATTTTCGCGGAAATACGTTCGTCGTCGCCGTAGTGCTTGATTTTGAACGTTTCTTCGCCGTAAATCTTAATATTGCTTTGATCAGACAAAATATATTTCCCGTCCCGCTCAATGGAAAAGGTTTTTGCCTCGTCTTTAAACCCGTTCGTCGTGCTATACACGACCGCCGCTACGACGGCGATTATTAAAATCAAAGCCAATGTAAGGATTGTTTTTATAAGCTTTTTCATTGTTTTAGCCCTTATTTCAAAGTGATTTTTTCCATTCCTTCGCCTGCAAGAAGTTGTACGGAAGCTCCCTTATAAGAAGATACATTTGCAGGCACGTAAAGATACACGTACGAATAATCTTCGCTTGCAACTACGCAATGTTGCGCGCCGATACCATTCTGTAAATAATCTGGCTTCAATTCTTCACGAAACTTACAGTTAAATATTGCACTTCCTTCTGAATGGGTATATACGCACCAACAATCGTCATAAACGGAAACGCCCTCTACTTCGTTAAGAACATTAATCGGTCCATAATACTCAAAACAGCCTTCTGCGCCTGTCCATTGATTTATATTGATACGGTAAATAGCACCGACTTCAAGCAAAGAGCCTTCCGAAACAGCGGTCGCTGTATACTTAGAAAAATCCATAGTCAAAAGCTTTTCTAAATCAAACATTCCGCATTTCGTGCAATAATTATCAATAAATTCGTGTTCCAATCTACCAATATATTCTTGCTCGGCAAACGTCGTTTGGCAATTCTCGCAATATCTAAAACCTGTACGCCCATTTTCAAAGCAAGTCGGCTCTTTTTCAATTTCCGACACTATGTTATGACCCATAGCGGGAATAATTTCTTGTTCTTCCAAAACGATCTCGCAACGTCCGCAATGACTGCCCGCCGTCAAGCCCGTTTCCATACAACCAGGCGCGACCGCTTTATCAATCACTTTTTTATGCCCAAGCGCAGGGATCGTTGCAGGCGCAACCGTCCATTCTTCGCAAACCGTACATTTCTTCCCGTCCGTTGCGCCGTCCTCCAAGCACGTTGCGGGAATCATAGCCACGTAAACCTCCGTATGAGGAAGCTTCTCAATCACTTCAATCTCCGTCACGCCGCACTCCGTGCAGGTCACCTTCTGCGAGCCTTCCTCCGAACAGCTCGCCTCTTTCGTCACTTCCGCAACCTCGAATTTGTGATCGCAGAAAAATTCGTCCTTTCCCCCTTCGCACCCGCCGAGCGCGAGCGTTGCCGACGCAGCAACCACCGCCGCTATCGTCAATAATAAACCTTTTAACCGTTTCTTCATATCTTTTTTCTCCTTTTTATCCGCTTAATAGCGGTTTATTTTTTAGTGATTATTCGTCCAATACCCGATTTCAATTTTCGCATATAGCGTTATATCGCCCGTTTGATTCTCGCCGATCGTGCCGTCGAACGCGTTTTCTAAGCCCGCGTCCCAATACCAACCGTAAAAAGAATAGTCTTTAAGGTGATTGTCGGAATCCATTACGGGCGCCCCAATATACATTCCTTCAAAGCCTTCCCAGTCAACAGGGGTCATTTTTCCGAGCAAATCGCTTATGACCGTTTCTTTTCCCGATACGTAAGAAGCGGGATAGCTGCCGTTCGTCGCCCACATTCCTTCGTAAATTTCTTCTCGCTTGTCGTCAATGATTGCATAATACGCAATCGAAAATTTCTCACCGGGAATATCGTCGCTCGGCTCTTCAATCGTCGGTTCTTCTTTCTTCGGGTCGTCGCGCCCGCAGGTGCGAAACAACGAAACGAAAAACGAGCATAAGAACAACGCCGCTAATATACTGATGGTTATTTTAGTCGCTTTGCTCATTGTTTTTCTCCTTACGTAGCGCGAATATCTCTTCGTCGGTTAAACGGTTCTCTCTTTCCGAAGCTCGCTTTTCCCGTTCTTCTTTCAGCTTTTTCATATCTTCTTCGAAAGCTTTGTTTGCCTTTCTCTTCGCTTCTACCCGATAAAGCACGTAGAACGCCAAAAGCTTTGACATTGCCAAAATCTCGCCCAACGCGATTAAAACGATTATTAAATACCAATTCATTTTCCTTGCGCCTCCATAGTATCTAACATTTCGAGCGTTATGGAAGCGATCGCTTGCATAACCTTTACCGTCGCTTCGTAATCTACCCCGCCTTCGTCGTCTTCTTCAATCGAAACAAAGAACGGCGCAGGTTCAGGCGTAGGTTCGGGCGTAGGGGAAGGGGCGGGGGAAGGCGTTTGCGCCTCCTGCTCTACCTTTTGCGTTTGCGTAGGCGTTTTCACTTCTTCCGCCTTCGCAGGGGCGGGTTTTGCAGGCGCAGGCTTTGCGTTTTCCGCTTTCGCAGGCGCAGGTTTCGTCGCAGCGTTCACGCCTGCCGCCTTTGCTTCTTCTCGCTTCTTGTCCGCTTCTTTGGCTTGCTCTTCTTCTTGTTTCTTTCGGTATTCGTCCGCGTGCTTGACTTTTGCCCCGTACGCGTTTAAGTCTATGGGCGATACTTCAAATACGCCGATATTTTTCGACCCGTCGTTTTTTACCCTGCGCGTGAGAGCCGCGCCGAGCTGATCAAGCGTAAGAGCTTTCGTTTTCTGCCCCGTCGCCGTTTGCTCCTGCAATACGCCTTTCCCTGCGATTTTTTCAAGAGCCGCTCGCGCCGCCGCGTACATTGCTACCGTTTTACTGTCCTTTTTCATTCTCCTGTTCTCCTGTTATTTCTTCCACCGTGATTTGACCTGGCAACACGGCGGGTTTATTCGTTTTGCTCATTTATAAAGCTCCTTCTTCATCTCTTCGCGACGGTTATACGCTTCTTCGTAGGTCGAAAAATAATTCGCTTGTTCTGCCGAAGCATATCTAATCGCCATTAAGTAGCTATTCCACGTCGCTTTTCTTATTTGAATAATTTCTTTTCCTTTTCTCGTTATTCGACGTTTAAATACGTGATATACGTATTCGCTTTCGGGAAGCTTCGGCTCGTACTGCGTGAGCGCAGGGCGTAATTCGTTTAACGCCATACATAAATAATTCGAAGCCAATTTCAGACATACCGCCTTTTGCTTTGCCATTTCTACCTTTTTGACGTCGTCAGCTTCTAAAAATTCCTTGTTCGCTTCGTCGAGAGCAAATAAACACCGTAAATTAGACAAGCGTATGCTTTCTTCGATTTTTAAAATCAAGCCCTTTTCTTTCATTCTCATTTCTCCTGTTTTTGCGATCCTTCTTCGTAAGGGCGGAGAGAAATAAACAATCAATAAAGGCTCCGCCCCGAAAGAAGGTAAGTTTTGGTCTTACTGACCGTTGGTGTTCGGCTTTGAAAAAAGAGCCGAACGAACTTTTTACGCCGCCTTATCCGAAAACTTTTGAAACAAGTCCGCGCTCTCGAATTTGTTTCCTATCACTTCAATCTCTTTTTGGAAACTGTCTATGAGCGGAAGATCCATAAAATCATTCGGTGCGTATAACGATCGACAGAGAAAACCGCATATATCTTTTTTATTCCGCCATTCCACAAGCAAATAATCTTCTAAAATATCGCCGTCTATCTCACAGCGGAAATAAAGTATATCGCCTTCAAACACCTTTTTCCCGTTCTTGTCGAGCCTACCAATCCACGCGCTTACCGTTTCCGTTCTCACGTAATACCCGATTGCTTCGTTTCTCGGATAAATCCGCGCGTATTCCTTTTCCTTGTCCGCTGCGCGCAAGTCGCCTTCCACCCAAACGCCCGTACACGTCAATCCGCGTTGCAAAAAATCTACCATTTTCTTTTACCTTCCTTCTTGTTCTCCTTCAAAAATTGAACAAAGCGAGAATCCGTTCGCCGTAGATCTCGCTTTGGTCTATCTCAACGGATTGCAAATTCAAAGCTCCCCGTGTCGATTGCGTTTTCTTTTGTTGTGGCGAATCTTTTTGCGCCGCTTGGCGCCGTCTTTTGCCCGAATTTCGAGCGATTTAGTCTAAAATGGTTTAGTCCATTAAAGACTATTTTTTTCTCATTATAAACCCTTTTTTGGACTTTGTCAAGTATTTTTTTGCAAAAAAATCTAAAATGGACTAAAATTAACAAAAAAGGAGTTAAAAAAATGAATAGATTGAGAGAGTTGCGACTGGGTATACCTTTAACTCAAACTCAATTATCTGAAAAAATAGGTGTTAATCAAAGTGCGATTGGTAAATACGAACGCGGTGAACTTGAACCCAATATTGATACTTTAAAAAAGTTTGCAACTTTTTTTGAGTGTTCTATTGACTACCTACTCGGCTTTTCAGATGATTTTGGAAATATAACCGTTTATCAAACAACGAATAATCTGCATTCGCTGTCTTCTGATGAGCAACGTCTTATTGACTGTATAAGAAAAAATCCGCCACATAATGCGACGGAATGGATCTCTCTTTACGCCGAACTTCCCCGCTATTTGCAGGAAAACATTTTTGCTGAGCTGAAAGGCGTGCATTTAGCACACAAAACTACAAATCTAAAACGACAGGAGAATTAAAATGAAAATATCTATTGAAGAAGAAAGAAGCAAAATTCACCCGATCACTTGCCCAAATTGCGGAAGCAAACAGCTTGCTTTCGTGACGGAATATCATAAATCGATTGTCTTTCGCTTAGTATTTTTAATTGCTATTTTCGCGCTGATTATTTCTTTTTGCGGTGATTGCGGAAAATTCTTAGAATATTTATTCATTAAAAACACTTACAATGAAAATTGTTTTGAAGTCGTCGAGTATATCGTTTATATTTGCATTGCGGGCATTGCAAAACTAATTCAATACATAATCGAATCAAAGACCAACGTGAAAGGAATTTGCAGAGATTGCGGAGCGTTATTTTTATACGATTAAGCCGTAAATTTTTTAATTAAAAATTTCGGCTTGCCGAGTCTTTGTAAAATTTAAAAATTTTTCCGTTATAATAAGTCCATTAAACTTTTGGAGGAATTTATGGATAAATTCATAACGGAACAACTTGAACTAATCAAAAGCTATGCAGAAGATCTTCAATCGTGTTTTATCGACGAAGACGCGTACAGCCGAACGCCCAACGCGGCGGAATGGCGACGAGCTGGGCGGATAGTTCGGCAAATTACGCTCGCTTGCTGTGAGCTTTCAGGCTATGCAAACGCGCGACGTTGTATAGAAGCGACCTTTACCCGCGAACGGTTGCAGATTTTTCAAAACGAAAAAACACCGTCGGAGAACCCGACGGCGAACGTAAGCGAAAACGGTATTTTGGAATTTACACAGGAGGACATTCTAAAAATGCCGAAACTTATAAGAAAATTATTTAAAACACACGGTCTTAAAGCGCACGTTCGAATTACCAAAGACGGGCTTTATCAGATCAGATGTCGCGCAAAGGGCTTAGACCTGCAAGCGACGAGCAAGACTTTGAAGGAGGCAAAGCAAAAATTTATCGCAAAACTTTATAAACAAGCCCCCGACTGGGACGAAAGAAAACAAATTCCAAAGACGTCCGCCGTTTTATTGCAACCTTTTACGGAAGAATGGCTCGAACACGTAAAACGACCTTACATAAAAGAAGGAACGTACGGCGATTACGAAAGAACGTTGCGGATATACGCTTATCCAAAGCTCGGACAAACTCCGATTCGGAATATAAAACCGCTTGACGTTCAGAAGTTTTTAAACGAAATTACCGAGAGTCGCGCTG
>CAJGCN010000073.1 GCA_904501815.1 uncultured Clostridia bacterium | reverse complement strand
GAAAAGCCCTGCGAATTGCAGAGCTTTCAAGGAATATTTTATGCTTTATAAATTCAGCTGTAAATCGCCGTATTTTATCCAACCTTTTTTGCGCATAAACTCCGAAATCAACAAACAAATGACCGCAGGGGCTAAAATATCTACGCAAAGAATTTGTATAGCCACCAGCCAACCGTTTTGCGTAGCCGACATACTCGCAAACGTTTCAATCACGCCGACCAGCCCTGCCGTACCCATACCCGAGCCGACCGCCGTACTCGTCATTTTCAGCGCACAAGTAGACACAGGGCCTAAAATCGCGCTAGCAATCACGGGCGGAAGCCATAAAATGGGTTTTTTCATAAGGTTTGGCATTTGCAACATACTCGTACCGACGCCTTGCGCCACCAAGCCGCCCCATTTGTTTTCTCTAAAACTCATTACCGCGTAGCCGACCATTTGTGTACAACAACCCACGACCGCCGCACCCGCCACGATTCCGTCGAGTTGAAGCGCAACGCCGATTGCCGCCGACGAGATAGGCAGGGTCAAGAATACACCCATAAACACGGCAACGAGTATGCCCATTAAGAAAGGCTGTTGTTCCCCCGCCGTCGAGATTAAATTTTTTAACAAATTCATAAACTCGGAAATCGGCGTACCCAGAAAAAAAGCTATCAACGCACCCGAAAAAATACTCGTGAGCGGGGCAACGATAATATCGATTTTCGTTTTTCCGCTTACGAGTGAACCGACTTCAAGCGCCACAAACGAAGCGATAAACGCACCGAGCGGTTCGCCAACCGACGTATAGCTAACCCCGACGGAGAGCTTCGCAACGAACGAAGCGAGCATACCGACTACGCCGGCGGAAATAGAGACGAGCGGGGATTTTTTGAGTTTATATCCCATACCGAGCGCAATGCCTGCTCCCATTAGGAATTTGGCGAATTGTCCCGTCGTTTTAATATAAGTAGCAAATTGAGTATCCCCGAACAGTTTTCCGATATTTTCAATAATCGTACCGATAATCAGCGTAGCAAAAAGGCCTATTGCCATACCCGACATACCGTCTACGAAGATATAAGACAACAGTTTTTTCATGCGCGCCCAAACGGTTTTAGGTGCTTGGGGTTGTACGGCTTGCGAATTTTCCTTTTCCGTTTGCATTTCAAAGGGATTTCCGTTATTTTTTTCTACAATCTTGCTCATTCGTATTTTTCCTTTTTATTATTATACCACGAACGGTTTAGAATTGCAAGGATTTAAAAGCGGTTTGTTTTTATCGCAACGCATTTATTTCCGCAAAAAAAACGAAGCGATATACACCGCTCCGTTTTTTATTTTTTCTTACTTAGTTAAAAAGTTCTTTATAAGCTTTACCGAACTTCATAACGGGTTTCTTGCAAGCCGCGATTTCAACCTTTTCTTTCGTTTGAGGGTTGATGCCCGTCTTTGCAGGAACTTCTTTCACTTCAATCGTGCCAAGTCCAACAAGTTGAACCTTGTCCCCTGCTTTCAACGCTTCCGTGACGACGGATACGAATGCGTCGTACGCAACCGCTGCGTCTTTGTTCGTGAAACCTGCCTTTTCTGCTACTGCCTTGATCAATTCGCCTTTGTTCATAGAGTTAAATCCCCTTTTTTAATATATTCTCGCAAACCTTACGATTTACTAAGTAATTCTATTATACCTAATAAAACGACCTTTGTCAAGCGTAGAAAGACAAAAAAATCGTTAAAGCCCTTTAAAATAAAGGTTTTTTTGTAATTTTTTCAACTTTTTCGAGAAAAAACGACTTTTTACTGTTCGCTCGCAAAAAATCCTAAGCCCAACACTTGCGAAACGTTGCTCATCACGGCAAACGCCTGCGGATCGATTTCTTTCATAATCCGCCTTAACGCGTTGACCTGACGGCGGTTGACTACGCATACGAGCATAGAATGTTTTTCTTTGGTATACATACCCGTTGCAGGAAGTTCCGTCACCCCGCGCGAAAGTTCTTTCATAAGCGCAAGAGAGAGTTCTTCGGGCTTATCCGTAATAATTCTAAACTCAATGGCAGATTGAAACCCGTTCGTCATAGAATCGTTGGTTTTGCTTTCGACGTATACTTCGAATAACGACATCATGATCGGCAATAAATTTACGGCAATAGCAGAACCTTCGTCGTAAAATACGATAAACGATACCCCGATAATCGCTGCGTTTACAAAGAAAATCATCCATGCAATCGAAGGCGCTGGGCATTTTTTTTGAATTATCACCGCTAATATATCGGTACCCCCCGTCGATCCGCCGATTTTAAAAGCAAACGCAACTGAAACGCCGATACAAACCCCGCCGGCAATCGCCGCAAAAATACGAGTACCCGCTTCGAATTCTATGCGAGGCGCGCCACAATTTTCTAAAATTAATAAAAATAAGGATTGCAAAAGAATATTCAAAAAAGTAAGCACGGCAAATTTTCTTTTTACAAAAAAGAAAGATACGATAACGAGTGGCGCGTTAATGGCAAACACGATAGCACTTTGCGGAACAGCTCCTTGCGTGACATAAGAAACCATAATCGCAATCCCCGAAGCACCGCCGATAGTAAACTCGTTAGGCTCAATTAAACAATGCGCTGCAAACGCGACTAAGCCTGCGGATAAAATTAAATACAAAACGATTTTTAAATAATAGAAAACTTTGCTCTTTTCAAATTTATGGTCAAAATCTTCCCGCGTTATTTTTTCAGGAAGCTTAGACTCTTTTATTTCCTGTTCCGTCATAGAAAAACCTTAAAGCGCCTCCACGCAAACGTTAATTTTCGTAGTAATATTTTCCATTAAGCGGATTTCCGCCGTCAAACAGCCAAGCGATTTCACCGCGTCCATTTTAATTTTCTTTTTATCAACGTCGTAGCCCATTTCAAAAAGCGCTTGCGCTACGTGTTGCGCCGTTGCGCTGCCGAATACTTTGCCGTTTTCCCCGACCTTAATCTTAACGACTACTTTTTTATCCTTTAATTCGTTCGCCAGCGCTTGCATTGCTTTCACTTCTTCTGCTTTGTGAAAAGCGATTGCATTCTTTTTTTGCATCACTTCGTTCACCCCGCTTGCCGTTGCAAGCTCGGCAAGTCCTTTCTTTAAAAGAAAATTCTTTCCGTAGCCGTCTGAAACTTCTACGATATCCCCTTTCTTACCCGTGCCTTTCACGTCTGCCTTTAAAATAACTTTCATAATACGCTCCTTTTCGTGGCGAACAATCGCCGCAACTTTACTTTTATCTACATTTTACCGCAAAAAAGAAAAAAAGTCAATAATCTACGCATAAAATAAACGGAAATCGAGCATACTTTTTAATATCTTAAAGGAGGACTTTTTATGAACAACGAACAAAAAGGCGTAAACACCTGTATCGGTTGCGGCGTGACGGAATGTAAGTATAACCGTTCCGGCGACTACTGCACGCTTTCCAAAATCCACGTTGGCAACACCTGCAACTGTGATTCGGAAGCTTGCACCTGCTGTGATAGCTTCGAAAGAAAGTAATCAAATACTTTAAGAAAAAAGAAGACCGTTCGCAAGTATTGCGGGCGGTTTTCTTCTTTCGTTTTAAAAGGAAAATCTCCCGCCTAACGACGAGAGATTTTTTTGAATTATTCGTTTTCTTTGGTTTCAGCCGTTTCCGTTGCAGGCGCTTCTACGGGAGCTTCTTCTGCCGCAGGTGCTTCTTCAACGGGCGCTTCCGCCGCTTCTTCTACAGCGATTTCAGCCGTTTCTTCTTTCTTCGCTTTCTTCGCCATTTTCGCATCTCTTCTCATTTGCGCTTTCATTTCTTTCGTCACGATACGAGCCGCGTCGATTTGCGCGCGCATTTCTTGAGGTGTGGGAGGAACGAACGCCGAACCTTCTGCGTTTTCTTCGATAACTTCGTAGCCAGCGTCGCGATCAAGCATCGTAGCTTCCGTTTCGCCATCGAACATGTGAAGGTGGTTAGCGTCGAACGCAAGTTCTACAACGCTCTTAATTTCTACAACCGCACGGCTGGAAATCTTCGCGATCATTTGCGTGGAGTTGTCGATAACCGAGCTTTCCTTTCCTTCGTAGTCAAGTTCGCAATAGATTTGCGTTTCCGCACCGAGCTTTTCGATAACTTCGATACGCGCTTTAATCACGGTGTCGGGCGAGTTCGCAATGAACATTTGGTCTTGGTGAATATCTTCAGGACGAACACCGAGCGTGACGGGCTTACCCGTATCCAAGTATTCGTTCAAGTTCTTAATTCTGCTTTCAACGCTCTTCGGAAGGAGAATACTGTTTCCGCCAACGAAGTTCACGTATACCTTGCCCTTCTTAGAAACGAGCGTAGATTCCTTGAAGAAGTTCATTTGAGGCGTTCCGATAAAGCCCGCAACGAAAAGGTTTACGGGATAATCGTAAAGGTTTTGAGGGGTATCTACCTGTTGCATGAAACCGTCTTTCATAACGACGATTCTCGTACCCATCGTCATAGCTTCAACTTGGTCGTGCGTGACGTAGATAAACGTCGTAGCAAGACGGGTGTGGAGCTTAGAAATTTCCGTTCTCATGGAAGCACGGAGCTTAGCGTCCAAGTTCGACAAAGGTTCGTCGAGAAGGAACACTTTGGGTTCACGAACGATCGTACGACCGAGCGCAACACGTTGACGTTGACCGCCGGACAACGCCTTCGGTTTTCTCGAAAGATAATCGGTGATACCGAGAATAGCCGCCGCAGCTTTTACTTTTTCGTCGATAATCTGCTTGGGTACTTTGCGAAGTTTCAAACCGAACGCCATGTTGTCGTAAACGGACATGTGGGGATAAAGCGCGTAGTTTTGGAAAACCATCGCGATATCTCTATCTTTAGGAACGACGTCATTCACGAGCTTACCGTCGATATAAAGTTCACCCGAAGAAATTTCTTCCAACCCTGCAATCATACGGAGCGTGGTGGATTTACCGCAACCCGAAGGTCCTACGAGAACGATAAATTCCTTGTCTCTGATATCAAGGCAGAAATTGAATACTGCTTGTACACCGGAAGGGTATACTTTGTTAATGCCTTTCAGCAAAAGTCCTGACATAATCTTTTTCCTCCAAAATGGATTATAATTTTAACTAATAACATTTTACTATATTTTGAGATTTTTTACAATGGACAATTCGTCCAAACTTCTCGTTTTCTATTGTATACTTTGCACAACTTGGGAAGTTTTTCCTTTCTTCCGCCCGTTTTTTCGCGCGTAGGCGCAAGCGAGCGCGTATATTTATATTATGGTTTTATTTCTTTATTCCAACGACCAAACGTCAATTTCCGTATATTTTGATAATATCTAATTTACGCCAAGCTCCGCTCAATCCGCTTTGTTCGTAGACCTTTCTCATAATAAAGGGCGGAAGCGATTTGGAAAGTACGTCCACTTCCGCGCGAACGCGACGCAGACATTCGGCAAATTCCCCGTGTGGCAACAAATGCTTTAAGCAAATGAGAAACGCCATAAAATCACTCCTGCCGTATTCGGGCGTTCCGTCCGCTTTTTTAGGGATTTGCAAAGAACGGAATATCGGCAATTTTTCACTCAGGCGAACGGAAGAGAGCAACGTGCAAAACGTTCTTTCCCCGTGCGCGGCAACGTTTCGAAAGCATACCGCCACTTCCATCATATTACAAAGCATACTTTGCGAAAGATTATATTCCGAAGCAATCGCCGCTTTGTCTTCCCTTTTCATCAGCTTTAAAAACTTCGACGTATTCCCGAACGAAAGAGAACGAATGAGCGCCCACAGGGGCACGTGTCCGTACGTTTTCGCGTTATGAGCGACGTAATCTTTATACCCGCTCGTCCCTTGTTTCACCGCGTCGCGAAGGGCTTCTCGACAAGTCGCCACCAGCCAACGCACGTTCCCTTTTTCATTAGGCTCGTCCGTAAAGTTTTCTTCCGCAAGGTATTCTCGTTCCTTAACGCCGTATTTTCGGCTGAACTCGTCGGAAATCAACGCCTTTAACGTACATTCCACGCTCTGCGCGTACTCGTAGACAATCCCGCGCAAATGCTTATCGAAATCGTAGATTGCTTCGAGCTGTTCAAAGGTCGTATCTTGATAATACCGACGGTTCTCGTCGCGAAAGATCCTATTATACCCGACGGCGAAATTATAATACCCTTCCCATTTCAAACGGTATTTTGCGCGTTTCTCGTCGTGTATAATCAGCCCGTCGTTTCGAAGTTTCTGCACCTGCTCGTCGCGGGAAAGATAAATCTTTTCCGCCGTTTTTTGCGTTCGTTGTTGCACGCGCCGTATCGTTTTCATAATCCACCTAAAAATATAGGGAGCTCATAAATGATCTCCCTGCCGT
>CAJGCN010000072.1 GCA_904501815.1 uncultured Clostridia bacterium | reverse complement strand
TGCAAGGACATTTCCAACGCTTCGTAGCTATACTTATCGTGCATATAGTGAATAAGGTTAAGCGTGTTCACGTACAAATCTGCAAGCCACGTCATCATGTTATCGAATTTCGCAACGACTTCGTTGAAGTCAAGCGCGTCGTTAGACGTAATTGCCGCAAATTCAGGGGAAACCTGCATAGGCTTGCCCGTCTTCTTGTCCTTCATCAATTCGTCCTTACCGCCGTTGATTGCATAAAGCAAGCACTTCGCAAGGTTGGCTCTCGCGCCAAAGAATTGCATATCCTTACCTACTCTCATACAGCTTACGCAACAAGCGATTGCGTAGTCGTCGCCCATTTCAGGACGCATCAAATCGTCGCTTTCGTATTGAATAGAAGAAGTACGAATGGAAAGGTCTGCACAGAATCTCTTGAATTCTTTGGGCAATCTCTTCGACCAAAGAACGGTAAGGTTAGGTTCGGGAGCAGGACCGAGATTGTCGAGCGTGTGGAGAATACGGAACGCCGTTTTCGTGACGAGCGTTCTGCCGTCTACGCCCATACCGCCGATCGCTTCGGTCACCCACGTAGGGTCGCCCGAGAAAAGTTCGTTATATTCTTTCGTTCTCATAAACTTCACGATACGAAGCTTCATAACGAAATGGTCGATAAATTCTTGCGCTTCTTGTTCGGTGATTAAGCCTTTCTTCAAATCGCGTTCGATATAAATATCAAGGAAGGTCGTGTTTCTACCGATAGACATTGCCGCACCGTTTTGATCTTTAACCGCAGCAAGGTAGCCAAAGTACAACGCTTGAATGGCTTGTTGAGCCGTTTCAGCGGGCTTGGAAATATCGCAACCGTAAATAGCCGCCATTTCTTTAAGCGCTTTAAGAGCTTTTACTTGGTCAGCGATTTCTTCGCGGTTTCTTACCTTATCAGGGGTCATATCGCCGTTGATAGCAAGCTTGTCTTCTTCTTTCTTTTGAATTAAATAGTCAACGCCGTACAGCGCAACACGGCGATAGTCGCCGATAATTCTACCGCGCCCGTAAGCATCGGGAAGCCCCGTCAAAATGTGTGCGGAACGAGCCGCTCTCATTTCAGGCGTATACGCATCAAACACCCCTTCGTTGTGGGTCTTTCTATACTTCGTGAAAATTTCTTTTACTTGCGCGTCGATTTGATAACCGTACATTTCAAGCGCGCCTTCGGACATACGAATACCGCCGAAAGGTTGCAACGAACGCTTAAAGGGCGCATCCGTTTGAACGCCCACGATTTTTTCAAGGTTTTTATCCAAATACCCTGCGCCGTGAGAAGTAAGCGTGGAAACGATTTTCGTATCCGCATCTAAAACGCCGCCTGCATCGCGTTCTTTTTTGGAAAGATCGCAAACGATTTCCCAAAGTTTTTTGGTCGCATCCGTTGCGGGCGCAAGGAAGCTTGCGTCGCCTTCATAAGGCGTATAGTTGTGTTGAATAAAGTCACGCACGTCGATTTCGTCGGCACACCATTTTCCGGGAACAAATCCCTCCCAACCTTTGTATTGCATCATAGTATCACTCCTAAATATAATTATTTATTATTAGTTTTTTCAAATCGTCTATTATATATAAACGGATTTTGACGTTTTTAAGCAAAAACCGATCCTATTTTCCTTTTCTTTCTTCGATTTTCGCATCAATCCAAAGCTCTAAAATCTCTTCAGGCTGGTATCCTGCGCAACGCGCGAAGATTTCCCCGTCTTCCACCAAAAGAATGGTCGGAACTTTGGTGATTTCCCATTCTTCCATAAGCTCAGTCGTGGAATAATCCGCTTCGATATGCACGAGCTTCACGTCCGTGCGCGCGTCGCAAATGTCTTTTAAAATCGGCATCAAGGTCAAACAATTCGCGCAAGACTCTCCGCTGATTTCCACCACGCATAAACCTTTTAATTGACTTTTATAATCTATCATGTTATTTACCTATTAAAATTCTTTTCGCGTTCTCAACCCGTTCTTTCGTCGGTGGCGCAACGCCTTTTAAAGGATAGTCGTAGCCGAGTTTTTCATACTTGACTTCCCCCATCGTGTGATAAGGCAAAACTTCTACTTTTTCTACCGTTTTGAGCGTGTCGATAAATTCTTTTAAACGCTTTAAGGCTTCATCGTCGTCCGTAAGCGTAGGCACGAGTACGTGTCTAATCCACATCTTTTTGCCCTGTTCACTTAAAAACCGCGCAAACGCCAACGTGTTTTCGTTGCTTTGTTTGGTGAGCGTTTTATGCGCATTCTCGTCGATATGCTTGATATCGAGAAGGACTAAATCGGTATACTGCAACAGCGTTTCGTGCTTTTTAACACATTCAGGGTCGTTTGCCCGAAAGGTAATTCCCGACGTATCTACGCAAGTGTGTACGCCTTGTTCTTTTAAAAGCCTAAACACCTCTGTCACGAACTCGATTTGCAAAAGAGGTTCTCCCCCCGAAACGGTCGCCCCGCCAAGCTCTCCGAAATAATTTCGATAGCGAAGCACTCTCGACACTACTTCTTCTGCGGTGTATTCCTGTCCGCCCGCAAGCCAAGTATCGGGGTTATGGCAATACTGACAACGCATAGGACAGCCTTGCATAAAGGTGATAAAGCGAATTCCAGGCCCGTCCACCGTACCGAAGGATTCAAAGGAATGAATTTTTCCCGTCATTTATTTTTCGTCCTCCTATGTACCGTCCCGCATACTCCAAAAAAGCGTACCCGCCCTTTTGCGCGCCGCCCTTCCTTTTCTCACGATATTATTATAGCAAATTTCAAAGCTTATGTCAAGGATTTGGAGCATATTTTCTTTCATAAAATTTGCCTGTTTTTGCTGCTAAATTTTTGGGCAGTTTAAAACAAAATTCCCCGCAACGCCTTTCGGAATTGCGGGGAAAAAGCAATTATTTCGCTTCTTTTTCTTCTTCGGTAGCCTGTTCTTTGTTTTCCGTATTCATTGCGGAAGTACCGATATATTGCGGGGAAAGACCTTTGTAGCTCTTTGTGCCCGTACCAGCGGGAATCAACTTACCGATAATAACGTTTTCTTTCAAGCCGACAAGATAATCTCTCTTGGTGCGGATAGCCGCTTCGGTGAGTACTCTCGACGTTTCTTGGAAGGATGCAGCCGACAAGAAGCTGTCCGTTGCGAGCGCCGCTTTCGTGATACCGAGCAACACGCGCTTTGCAAGAGCAGGTTTGCCACCCTTTTGGATCGCCTTGACGTTTTCGTCTTGGAAGGTCACCATATCTACGAGTTCGCCGGGAAGCAACGCCGTGTCGCCTGCGTTCTCTACGCGCACCTTTTTGAGCATTTGACGAACGATAATTTCAACGTGCTTATCGTTAATTTCAACGCCTTGCGAACGGTATACCGATTGTACTTGTTCAAGGATATAGTCTTGAACGCCCTTAACGCCTTGCACGCGCAAAATGTCTTGGGGATATACGCTACCTGCGTTAAGCAACACGCCGGGAGCAACCTTGTCGCCCGTTTTCACGAGAAGTTCTGCGTTGAACGGCAACTGATATTCGCGCGTTTCGTTGGTCGTTTCGTTGGTAATCTTGATGCGGTTCAAGCCTTCCGAGTTATCCACTTCTACAACGCCTTCCACTTCGCAAATGGTTGCACAGCCCTTCGGCTTTCTGACTTCGAACAATTCTTCGACACGGGGAAGACCTTGCGTGATGTCCCCCGTCGCAGCGATACCGCCCGTGTGGAACGTACGCATCGTAAGCTGCGTACCGGGTTCACCGATAGATTGAGCAGCAATCGTACCGACCGCTTCACCGACTTGTACGGGAAGGGTGGTCGCCATATTCTTACCATAGCACTTCGCGCAAACGCCGAACTTAGAAGAACAGCCGAAGATACTGCGGATAGAAACTTCTTGAATCCCTGCGTTGCAGATAGCCGTTGCTTCCGCTTCGTCGATAAACTGGTTCATAGAAACGATCACTTCGCCCGTTGCAGGGTTTACGACGTCTTCCGCCGCAAAACGACCGACAAGACGGGATTTAAGACCTTCGATTTCCTTACCGATAGAATCGTAAATGGCTTTTACTTTCATGCCCTGCGGTTTTCTGCCTGCGCAACAGTCTTCTTCGCGAACGATAATTTCGTGCGATACGTCGACCAAACGACGGGTCAAATACCCAGAGTCTGCCGTCTTCAAAGCGGTATCCGTCAAACCTTTACGTCCACCGTGCGAAGAAATGAAATATTCGAGAACGGAAAGACCGTTTCTGAAACACGATTTAACGGGAACTTCAATCTTTTTACCTTGCGGGTTAACCATTAGACCACGCATACCGGCAAGCTGTTTAATCTGGTCAATAGAACCACGCGCGCCCGAGTCAGCCATCATCCAAATAGGATTAAACTTATCTTTCGTGCCTTGTTCTTTCAACAAGTTTGCAACCTTTTCCGTTGCGCTATCCCATTGCGCGATAACCGCTGCGTAGCGTTCTTCTTCGGTAAGCAAACCACGATTCTTTTTCTTGGCAATCTTCGCAACTTCCGCTTCCGCGTTTGCAACGATCGCTTCCTTTTCTTCGGGAATTTTCATATCGAAAACGGAGGTCGTCAACGCCGCGAGCGTGGAATATTTGTATCCGCGTTCTTTCATTGCGTCCAACACGTAGGAAGCTTTGGGCGCCTTACCCGTTCTAAACGACGCTTCGACGATTCTCGACAAATGCTTTTTGCCGATTGCCTTCGCGTTGCCGATAAATTCAGTATCAAGTTCTAAACGGAGATAAGATTCCGGCGTATCGCGTTTAACGAACCCGAGATCTTGAGGAAGCCCGTCGTTATAGATCAAACGTCCGATCGTGGTTTTAATCACGCCTGAAACTTCTAATTTTCCAGTCTTTTCGTTGCGACGAACTTCTGCGTGTTTAATAGGAGTTTCGCCGTCTTTGTTGTCTACGGGACAGGTGTAAGGCAAAGGCAAATCGTCGAATTTCCCTTCGGGAAGCTCTACGACTCTCTTCAAATACATTTCGTCCTGTTCGTGCGCAACTTTCGTTTGGTACGCCAAAATTGCTTCGTTTTCCGAAGAATATACGGGCGGAATATACACTTCGCCGTTTTCGTCGGGACGGCCTTGTTCGTCGTACGTTTTGCCTTCTTCACGGCGTTTAATCGTCAAGCAATACGCACCGATAATCATATCTTGCGTAGGCGACATAACCGATTTACCGTCGGCAAGTTTCAAAATATTGTTCGCAGAAAGCATCAAGAATCTCGCTTCTGCTTGCGCTTCTACGCTCAAAGGAAGGTGAACTGCCATTTGGTCGCCGTCGAAGTCGGCGTTGAAAGGTCCGCAGACGAGCGGGGAAATCTTAATGGCACGCCCTTCGATTAAGACGGGTTCAAACGCTTGAATAGAAAGTCTGTGCAAGGTAGGCGCACGGTTCAAAAGAACGGGGTGGTCTTTGATAACGTCTTCCAACACGTTCCAAACCATATCCTTTGCCTTTTCAACGGCGCGCTTTGCCGTTTTAATATTGTGGCATTGACCACTTTCCACGAGCCGTTTCATAATAAACGGCTTGAAAAGTTCGATTGCCATTTCTTTGGGTAAACCGCATTGATAGATTTTCAGTTCAGGTCCAACGACGATAACCGAACGACCCGAATAGTCTACACGCTTACCCAAAAGGTTTTGACGGAAACGCCCTTGTTTACCGCGAAGCATTGCGGAAAGGGATTTCAAATCACGGTTGGAAGGACCGGAAAGCGCTTTTCCTCTTCTGCCGTTGTCAACGAGCGCGTCTACCGCTTCTTGCAACATACGCTTTTCGTTTTTGATAATCATTTCGGGCGCGCCGATTTCCATCATCTTCTTCAAACGGTTGTTGCGGTTGATAACGCGACGGTATAAATCGTTCAAGTCGGACGTAGCAAATCTACCGCCGTCGAGCTGTACCATAGGACGGATATCGGGCGGGATTACGGGAAGTACCGTCAAAATCATCCATTCGGGGCGGTTTCCGCTCTTTCTGAACGATTCAATGACTTCCAAACGCTTAATCGCCTTGATTGCCTTTTGTCCGGGACCTTTCACGGAATTTACGTTTTCGTCGATAATTTTTTTGCAAACTTCGCTTTCTTTCGCAAGGTCTACCGCCATCAAAAGTTCGCGCACGGACTCTGCGCCCATACCTACTTTAAGTTTCGTCACAGAAGAATCGCCGTATTTTTCTTCGATTTCGCGAAGTTGCTTATCGGTGATTACCTGCTTATACGCCAGCTCATCCACAGAACCGGGATCAAGCACGACGTAGGAAGCGAAATAGATAACTTGTTCGAGCTGTTTCGGCCCCATATCGAGCAAAAGCCCGATTTTGGA
>CAJGCN010000071.1 GCA_904501815.1 uncultured Clostridia bacterium | reverse complement strand
GCGCTCGACGCGCGTTGCTTGCAAATTAACCTTTGGGATAAATCCTTATTGAAAGCGGTAGAAAAGGCGATTTTGCAGTCGAATATCGGCATCACGCCCACCAACGACGGACAGGTAATCCGTTTGGTATTCCCCGTAATGACCGAAGAAAGAAGAAAAGAACTCGTAAAACAAATCAAGAAAATGGGCGAAGAAGCGAAAGTTGCCGTACGCAACCACCGTCGCGACGCGATGGACGTTTTGAAGAAAATGAAAACGGCGAAAGAGCTTTCCGAAGACGAAACTTCTGCTTGCGAAGCCGACGTGGAAAAGACGGTTTCTTCGTATATGGGTCAGCTTGAAAATATTATTTCTGCAAAAGAAAAAGAATTGATGTCTATTTAACCTATGGCGAAGAATACAATAAAAGGAAACGCAATCCCCAAACATATCGCTATTATTATGGACGGCAACGGCAGATGGGCAAAAGCCCGCTTGCGCCCCCGCTCCTACGGGCATAAAAAAGGTGTGGACAGAATGATAGGGCTCATGGAACACGCTTTCGATTTAGGCGTAGATTATATCACGGTATACGCCCTTTCTACGGAGAATTTACGCCGTCCGCAAAAAGAGCTTGACGGCTTATTCGAACTCATTCGCACTCGATTTTTAGACTGTATGCGTAAGGTTTGCGCGCGTGGCGCGCGACTTAGAATTATCGGGGAGAGAGCCTTGCTTCCTGCTGACGTACAGGAAATTTTGGCGCAATCGGAAGACGAAACCAAGCACTTTACGGGCAAAGGAATTAACGTTGCGCTCGCTTACGGCTCGCGCGCGGAAATCGTTCGCGCGGCAAATCTTGCGGTGGAAAAAGGGGAAACACTCACCGAAGAGCGACTTTCAGAGCTTTTATATACGGGCGGTCAGCCCGACCCCGATTTGATTATTAGAACGGGTAAGGAAGTGCGTCTTTCTAATTTCTTGCTTTGGCAAGCGGCGTATGCCGAACTGTATTTTTCCGATAAAATGTTCCCTGAATTTTCCGATTCAGACTTAGACGAAGCGATTGCGTATTTCTCGTCGAAAACCCGTCGCTACGGAAAAACGGACGAACAAATCGAAAAAGGCGAATAAAGAAAAAAAGGACGGGGCAGGGTTGCGTTTACCCGCCCACTCCAAAGGAATTATTATGAAAATTCGGTTGCTTACGGGTAGCTGTTATATTGCGGTTTTGCTCGTATTTTATCTTTTGAAAATTTTCGTGAACGATTTGTGTTTCGACGCGCTCACCTATGCGTTCGCGCTGATAGGTACGTTCGAAATGCTTCGCGCAATGAAAGAAAAAACCACGAAAGCCGAACGCGCGGTCGTATACGCGTTTGCGCTCGTATGCGTGCCTGCTTGTGCGCTTGGGGAATATTTCTTGGGCGCAGGGCTTGTGCTGACGGTCGCGTGCGTGTTCGCGCTGTCGGTTGCGCTGTTGTTTTTGCTCGTTGCGCGCCACGAAGAAACGACGGTTGAAAATCTCGGTACGGCGTTTTTATCCGCCGTATATCCAAGCTTACTTTTATGTTTGCTCGTGCTTTGTAATCATATCTCGGTGGACGGCTCGTCGCTCAAAGCGTTTGCGTTAAACGGCGATATCGCGATTTTGCTCGTCTTCGTCGTTTCCCCGTTTGCCGATTCGCTTGCTTACGTATTCGGTAGATTTTTAAAGAAATATTTCCCGAAAAAACTTGCGCCAAACCTTAGCCCGAACAAAACGGTAATCGGCGGAATCGGCGGACTTGTCGGCGGTATGCTCGGCGCGACTATTTTGTATTTCGCTTATAACGGGGTGGCTGGTTCGTTCGAGAAAGCGTATTTGATTTTACCTTTCTATCTCGGCTTAGGCTTACTGCTTGCGGTTGCAACGGCGTTCGGGGATTTAGTCGAAAGCTGTATCAAACGCAAAGTCGGGTTAAAAGATATGGGCAAGATTATGCCCGGACACGGCGGAGTGCTTGACCGCATTGACGGGTCGTTGTTCGCAACGGCGGTCGTGTATCTTGCGTTCGTGCTGTTAAGCTTAGTATAATTTACGGAAAATACCTTGCATGGGCGGGGTATTTTTGCATAGGAGAAGGAATGAAACGCATTTCTTTAATCGGTTCTACGGGCTCAATCGGCAAACAAGTTTGCTCGGTCGTTCGTCGGTATCCCGAAAAATTTCAAATCGAAAGCCTTGTTTCAAATTCTTCGGCGGACGAGTTTTTAAAGCAAGTCAAAGAGTTTAAGCCTAAATACGCCGCGCTCGTAAACGAAAGCGCAGGCAAAAAAATTGCGGGCGAAATTCCCAACGGCGTACGCTTTTCTTACGGCGAGCAAGCTGCGCTTGACGGGGTAGACTACGGTGAAACGGATACCGCCGTCGTTGCCGCAACGGGTTTTGCGGGCTTGAAATATTCCTTAAAAGCCGTGCGGAGCGGAAAAAATCTTGCGCTTGCCAACAAAGAAACGCTCGTTTGCGGTGGGGAACTCGTAATGAACGAAATCAAGGGGGCAGGGGTGGATTTAATGCCGATTGACAGCGAACATTCCGCGCTTTGGCAGGCTCTTTCTTTTAAGACGGACGCACCCTTTAAACGCTTGATTATCACCGCGAGTGGCGGACCGTTCTACGGTTGGGAGCAAGAACGCCTTCGCACCGTTTCTCCCGCAAGCGCGCTTAAACACCCTACTTGGAATATGGGCGCAAAGATCACGATCGACAGCGCAACCCTTTTAAACAAGGGCTTTGAAGTGATTGAAGCTATGTGGCTCTATCACGCCCCCCTTAAAAAAATACACACGGTCGTTCAGCCTGAAAGTATCATTCATTCAATGGTCGAGTTCGACGACGGCGGGATTTTAGCGCAGATGAGCTACCCGACGATGGAGCTTCCTATTCAGCTTGCGCTCACCTATCCCGAACGCTTTGATTGCGATTTAAAGCCCCTTGATTTCGCAACGCTCGGCGCAATCCATTTTAAGCCGTTAAACCGCAAGGATTTCCCTTGCTACGACCTTGCGCTTACGTCGGCGGAGTGGGGGGATAACTATCCGTGCGTACTCAACGCGGCGGGGGAGATCGCCGTCCGCGCGTTCTTGCAAGAAAAAATCCCGTTCACGGCGATAGCGGAAGTGATAGAAAGCGTGTTAAACGCAACCGTCCGCGAAAAAGCGGATAGCTACGTTGCTTTACAAAGCTACGACGAAACCGCCCGCCAAAAAGCGGAAACTTTCATTAAAAACAAATATTTCTAAAAGGTATAACCTACCCAAAAAAATCAAAAACTATCGGGAAAGGGGTTTGTAGGATTGAATAATTTATTAATCGTATCGGCAATGAAAAGTATCGGCGGGGTGTTGCTCGCAATCGTGATTTTACTCGCTATGGTGACCATTCACGAGTTCGGGCACTACCTTGCAGGGAAAATTCTCGGCTTTAAAATCAACGAATTTTCCGTCGGGTTCGGACCTGCGATTTTCAAAAAACGCAGTAAGAAAACGGGCGAACTTTTTGCCGTGCGCGTAATTCCTTTGGGCGGGTATTGCGCGTTCGACGGGGAAGACGAAATAGACGAAACGCCTAATAATTTTAAGCCTACACAAAAAGAAGAAACCGAAGACGCGTTCGGGGAGTTTGCTCCACGTGAAACGGAAAGGGAAGACGTAAACCCGCCCGTTATAGAACGACAAGAAATTTATCCCGAGCCGAAAGGCGCGCGCTTTAACGACCAGCCTGCGTGGAAACGCATTATCGTGTTAATTGCAGGCGCAACCATGAACTATCTTTTAGCGCTTACGTTAATTTTAATAATGTTTTCTTGCTTGGGAAGACCCGTTTTTCAAATTACCAAGTTAGCGCCGGATGAAGATTTCCAAACAGAAACGGCAATACAGGTTTACGAAAACGGCTTGCAAACGGGGGACGTTATTTTAGAACTAAACGGCGAAAAAATGTACCTTATCACCGATTATCTCGACGCGCTTGACGGCAAGAAAAAAGGGGAAACCGTTAAACTACTCGTTCTTAGAGATAGCAAAAAAACGACGATTACGGTTTCGCTCGTAGAAGACGTTGACGTGGTAAATATGTCGGATAGCAACTCTATTTTCTTTCCGTTAGGAATTGCTTACCGTGAAAATATTACGTTAGAAAACGGTTCAACGGAATGGAAAATAATTAACGGCGGAAGCATAAAAACGAAAACTGCCCGCGCGGGTTTTTGGGAAACGATAGGAACTTCTTTTGCGTATTCTTTTAAGCTCAGCGGAGTGGTCTTGCGTTCGCTTGGCGAGTTGTTCACGGGCAAACTCGGAATGGATGCGGTAGGCGGTCCGATTACGACGATTTCGTCCACAGCGAAAGTCGCGTCAGACAGTTTGTTCTCTTTTTTGTATATTGCTTCGTTTATCGGGGTCAACCTTGCCGTGTTCAACTTATTGCCTATTCCCGCGCTGGACGGCTGTAAGGTAATTTTCTGCCTAATCGAGTGGATACGCCGAAAACCCGTCAACCGCAAAGCCGAAGCGATTATTCATTTTGCGGGGATTATTCTTCTTTTCGGCTTTGCCATTTTAGTAGATTTATTGCATCTGTTTTAAAAAATTAAAAAAAATTTTACGGCTGTCAAGTAAAAATGCTTGACAGTCTTATCTTTATCCGCTATAATAATAGGCGAACAATGCGGAGGTGGACTATGAAAGACGATTTAAACTTTCTTGCGCTCTTTGATGCGTACGCGCCCCTTTTAACGCAACGGCAAAGGGAAATCACCGATTTGTATTTTACCTACGATTTATCCTTAGGGGAAATCGCGGAGCAAAAAGGGGTATCCCGTCAAAGCGTTTCCGATTGTTTAGCAAAAAGTCGAAAACAGCTGGAAGCTTACGAAGAAAAACTCGGGTTCGTTCGGCTCGTAAAAGAACTGCAAACGGAACTCGACGCGCTGAAAAAAGTATAAAACGGAGAACAGGCTATGGCGTTATTCGGTTCGTTATCCGAACGGTTAAATCATATATTTTCTAAACTTACCAAGCGCGGAAAGCTCACGGAGCTTGAAATTCGCACGGCAATGCGCGAAGTACGCGTTGCGCTTTTGGAAGCGGACGTCAATTTGAAAGTCGCCAAAGACTTTATCGTAGAAGTTTCTGAAAAAGCGGTTGGGCAAGAAATTTTGTCTTCTTTAAACCCTGCGCAACAGGTAATTAAAATCGTCAACGAAGAGTTGATAGCGTTAATGGGTGCAAAGAACGCAAAACTCGAAGTTTCACCTAAGCTTCCCACCGTGATTATGATGTGCGGTTTGCAGGGTGCAGGGAAAACCACCCTTTGCGGTAAGCTTGCGTTGCAACTTAAAAAACAGGGCAAAAAGCCTTTGCTCGTTGCGGGCGATATCTACCGCCCCGCCGCGATTACGCAATTACAGGTAGTAGGCAGGAATTGCCAAACGGAAGTGTTTGAAAAGGGTACGCAAAGCCCCGTAAAAACCATTCGTCAAGCGATTGACTATGCTAAATCTATGTCTTACGACACGGTGATTTTAGACACGGCAGGTCGTTTGCAAATCGACGACACGTTGATGCAAGAGCTGGAAAATATCAAAAAAGAAGTGGAGATCACGGAAACCCTGCTCGTCGTGGATGCTATGACGGGTCAAGAAGCGGTCAACGTAGCGAAGACCTTTAACGAACGGTTAGAGCTTACGGGCGTAATTTTGACCAAACTCGACGGCGACACGCGTGGCGGTGCGTGCTTGTCGATTAAAGCTGTCACGGGCAAGCCTATCAAGTTTATCGGCGTAGGGGAAAAGCTTACCGACTTAGAGCCTTTTTATCCCGACCGTATGGCTTCGAGAATACTCGGTATGGGCGACGTGCTGTCGTTGATTGAAAAGGCGCAACAGGCGATCACGGAAGAAGACGCGTTGAAAATGCAAAAGAAGATGCGCGAAAATTCCTTTACGCTTAACGATTATTTAGAGCAGTTCTCTATGATGAAAAAGATGGGCGGAGCTTCGGCAATGCTGTCTATGCTTCCCGGAATGGGCAAGCTGAAAGTCAAAGAAGAAGACTTAGACGAGAAAAAAATCGAGCATACCAAAGCGATTATTCTTTCCATGACGATGCAAGAGCGTGAAAACCCGTCGATTATCGACAGTCGCAGAAAACGCCGTATTTCGGCTGGGTCAGGCAGAAGCGTACAGGAAGTCAATCAGCTTTTGAAACAATACGAACAAACGAAAATGCTAATGAAACAGCTCAAAGGCGGAAAAGGCAAATTCCGTTTACCTTTCTAAGACTATAAGGGTCAAGGGGATAATCCCCTTGCGTTATAGGAAGTCCAGAAACTCAGTTTGTGGTGGGGTGCAGGGGTGAAGCCCCGCATATCTATGTCCAAGTAAAGCAACCGATAGGTTGCGCTATTTTCGTGGCTTTGCCACGCAGTCGCCCGTTGGGCGAAATAGATTGTCGCAGTCGCTTACGCTCCTTCACAATGACACGATAACAGTCATTGCGAGCGAAACGAAGTGGAGCGCGGCAATCTAACGGAAAGCAAAGCTTTCCTATTCAGGGTACTGTATTTCGCCTAACGGCGACTTTTGCCAAAGGGGCGTAAAGGCTCTGCCTTTACAATCCGCAAGGGGC
>CAJGCN010000070.1 GCA_904501815.1 uncultured Clostridia bacterium | reverse complement strand
AGGGCTTGTGAAAAAACTTGCGGAAAAGAAAGAAATGATGATTGCGCCCACCATTTCCTATTCCCCTTCGAGCTACGCGGTAGGCGGAAGAAAAAGCGGTACGGTGCACGTGCCTGAACGCGCTTTTGAAGATTACGTCTACTACGTGTTTAAGAGTATGCTCTATTCGGGGTTTAGAAATATTTACGTGGTTATTCATCATCAATTCGAGCAGGAAAGCGAAATGCCTATGACCCTTTGCTACCGCACGGCGGCAAAGCGGGCGACGATGGAGTATTTGGAAGAAACGCTCGGAGAAGGTTGGTGGGGAAGCGAATCGTATGCGAACTACTACGAAGAGCTCGAAGGAGCGAACAACCCGTTCTCGTGGATTAAAGTCATTCCGACTATGAGCACGGAAGTACAAAACGCGACGGGCTACGACCACGCGGGCAAATACGAAAGTTCGATTTTAATGTCGCTTTATCCCGAATGTGTACAGCTTGACCGTATCGACGAAATTAAGCATTGGTTCACGGAAAGCGCGCGGGAAGCGAGCAAAGAAATCGGGGACGAAATGGTTGAAAAGTCACTTGCGTATTTGGAAAAAGCCATTCAATAAAAATATTGCTCAAAAAGGTAAGCAGTTCGGGCGAGGGTTATCCTCGCCCGTTTGCTATATTTTCGGCGTTTTTTGCGCATAATAGAAAAAAGTGGCGACGGGGGGTGCGCGAAATGTTGACGAAACGGGAAAGCCAAGTGATGAACGCGGTATATTCGCTTTGCGAAGGCAAGGGCATTTGCTTGGTTTCGCCTACGGAAATTTTAGCTATGATTCCTAAAAAACTCCGCCCGAGCGAAGAACGGCTCGAAGAAATTCTCTACGAGCTGGAACTCGACGACTATTTCGAATTGCTCTCGTCCGAACGTCAGGGCGAGAAAATGTACGTGATTACTCTGCACGCCGAAGGCAGGGCGTTTAAGCGGTATTCCGTGCAAATGCGGCGGGATTTTGCCTTAAAAATCGGTTGGGCGGTCGCTTCGGCGGTGATTGCCTTTCTCGTGGGGCTTTTAATGAAATGGATATTTTGAAAACGCTGAAAAAAGTCCGTTCATTTACTTTACATTTTCCTAAAAAAATGCTATAATACAAACGAATGTTCGCAGTTTTTTGCGAAAAAATTTCGTCGGGGAGGGCGAAGGTATGCAATTTGAATTACGTTCACCGTTTTCACCGACGGGGGACCAACCGCAAGCGATTGAAAAACTGACCGAAGGGGTTCTCGACGGGATTAGAACGCAGGTACTCGTCGGGGTGACGGGGAGCGGGAAAACGTTTACGATGGCAAATGTGATAAAAAACGTCAACCGTCCTACGCTCGTGATTGCGCATAACAAAACGCTCGCGGCGCAACTTTGCAACGAGTTTCGGGAATTTTTCCCGAATAACCGCGTGGAATATTTCGTTTCCTACTACGATTATTATCAGCCCGAAAGCTATATCCCGACGACGGATACCTATATTGAAAAAGATTTGAGCTTGAACGACGAGATTGATAAGCTCAGAAACAGCGCAACTTGTTCGCTAATGGAACGGGACGACGTAATCGTCGTGGCGTCGGTATCTTGCATTTACGGTTTAGGCGCGCCCGAAGAATATTTCCGCTTGTCCATTTCGTTAAGACCGGGAATGGAGTGGGGCAGGGATAACTTATTGCGTAAGCTCGTGGAATTGCAATACGCGCGCAACGATACTGATTTCAAACGCTCGACTTTCCGCGTGCGGGGAGATAACGTGGAGATTTTTCCCGCATCAAACTCGGAAGTTGCGATTCGCGTGGAATTTTTCGGGGACGAGATTGATAAAATTTACGAAGTGGAAGCGTTGACGGGCAACAAGCTCAACGAGCTTTCGCACGTGGCGATATTCCCTGCCAGTCAATACGCAGTCGGCACGGAAAAGTTGCAAAGCGCGCTCGCTATGATTGAAGAAGATTTAAAGGGCGAAGTGCGCGCCTTTGAAGAAGAAGGCAAAATTTTGGAAGCCCAGCGCTTAAAACAGCGTTGCGAATACGATTTGGAAATGATGCGGGAAATCGGGTATTGCAGCGGAGTGGAAAATTACAGTCGGTATTTCGACGGGCGCAAACCAGGCGAGCCGTCTTTCACCTTGCTCGATTATTTTCCGTCGGGGAACTTTTTGGTGTTTATCGACGAGAGCCATATGACCATTCCGCAAATTCGCGCCATGTATCACGGAGATTTATCCCGCAAGAAAAATTTAGTCGAATACGGCTTTCGTATGAAAGCGGCGTTTGATAACCGTCCGCTTACTTTCGACGAGTTTGACGCGCGCGTACCCCAGCTGATTTGCGTTTCGGCAACCCCTGCCCCTTACGAATTAGAACAAGCGGGACAACGGGTAGAACAGCTCATTCGTCCGACGGGGCTTTTAGACCCGCCCGTGCAAGTAAAACCCACCAAAGGACAGATTGACGACCTGCTGTCCGAGATTAAAAAAACGGTGAATGCGGGGGGCAGGGTCTTGATTACCACCCTTACCAAGCGTATGAGCGAAGAGCTTACCGACTATTTAAAAGAACATTCGATTAAGGTAAAATATATGCACAGCGATATCGACGCGTTAGAGCGTGTGGATATCGTCAACGGACTTCGTAGCGGGGAATTCGACGTGCTTTGCGGGATTAACCTGTTAAGAGAAGGGCTTGACCTTCCCGAAGTGCGGTTGGTCGCTATTCTCGACGCGGACAAGGAAGGCTTTTTGCGCAGTGATACGTCGCTTATTCAAACGATCGGCAGAGCCGCGCGAAACAGCGAAGGCAGGGTGATTATGTACGCGGATACGATTACCGACAGTATGAAACGGGCAATCGGGGAAACGGAGCGAAGACGGAAAATTCAAAACGAATACAATCTTGCGCACGGCATTACGCCGAGAACGATCGTCAAACAAATCAAGTCGACTTTGAATATCACGAAAAAGAAATCGGAAACGGATATCAAAATGCAAGATATTCCCGACGAAATTGAAAAGCTCAAAGCGTTGATGAAAGTCGCGAGCGGACAGCTGGATTTTGAACGCGCGATAGAAATTCGCGAACGCATAGCCGAGCTAAAACTCAAACTGCGCAAAGCGCAAAAATAAGGATAAGAGTATGCAGGAAGAAATCGTAGTCAAAGGCGCAAAAGCCAACAATTTAAAAAATATCGACGTAAAAATCCCCCGCAACAAACTCACCGTGTTGACGGGGCTTTCGGGGAGCGGTAAATCCACGCTCGCGTTCGACACTATCTTTGCCGAAGGGCAACGTCGCTACGTGGAGAGCTTGTCTTCCTACGCCCGTCAGTTCTTAGGGCAAATGGAAAAACCCGACGTTGAGAGTATCGAAGGGCTTTCCCCCGCCATTTCTATCGACCAAAAAACGACGTCGCACAACCCCCGTTCCACCGTTGGAACGGTGACGGAAATTTACGATTATTTCCGTTTATTATTCGCGCGCGTAGGCGTTCCGCATTGTCCTAAATGCGGAAAAGAAATTCGCCGTCAAACGGTAGACGAGATTGCCGATAAGGTGTTGGCTATGCCCGAAGGGAGCAAAATTCTCGTCAACGCCCCCGTCGTGCGCGGTCGGAAAGGGGAGTACGCAAAAGAGCTTGCAGGCTTTAAGAAAAGCGGATACGGCAGGGTGAAAATCGACGGTATCGTCTACGATTTACAAGAAGAAATCCGTCTTGAAAAGAATATCAAGCACAATATTTCCGTCGTGGTGGACAGGCTCGTGGTCAAGCCCACCATTCAAAAACGCTTGACGGACAGCTTGGAAAACGCGTTAAAACTCGCAGACGGGTTGGTGGTGATTGACTGCGACGGCAAGGAAGAGCTGTATTCTGTCAACTACGCTTGCCCCGATTGCGGAATTTCACTCGAAGAAATCGAACCGAGAATGTTCTCGTTCAACACCGTCTACGGCGCATGCCCCGAATGTTTCGGTATCGGCTACCGTCAAATCGTAGACCCCGATTTAATCTGCCCTGATAAAACTAAGTCTTTGCGCGAAGGCGCGTTCAGGGTGACGGGCTGGAACTTAGGTTCAAGCACGATGGCGCAAATGGAGCTTGGCGCGCTGGGGAAAGCTTACGGCTTTTCGCTGGATACCCCCGTCAAGGATTTACCCGAAAACATCTATCATATTTTAATGTACGGAAGCGACGAAGCGCTGGATATGCAATACAGTACCCGTACCTTTCAGGGCAATTTCAAAAAGAGATGGGAAGGCTACGTGAATAATCTGCAACGTCGCTACGCGCAAACGAATTCGGACGGCGTGAAATACGATATTGAACGGCTGATGCGTAGCGCGCCTTGCGATTGCTGTAAAGGCAAACGCTTAAAAAAGGAAGCGTTGTCGGTGTATATCGGCGGGAAACATATTTGGGACGTGTGTGAAATGTCGGTGGACAAGCTTTGCGAATTTTTAGACGAAGTGCAAAGCAAGTTCACGCCGACCGAACACTTGATTGCCGACGCAATTTTAAAAGAAATCAACAACCGCTTAGGCTTTTTGCGAAACGTAGGGTTGAACTATTTAACGCTCGCGCGCACGGCGCAAACGCTCTCGGGCGGGGAAAGCCAACGCATACGCCTTGCCACGCAAATCGGTAGCGCGCTGACGGGCGTACTGTATATTTTAGACGAGCCGAGTATCGGTCTTCATCAACGCGACAACGAAAAACTCTTAAATTCCTTAAAAGGCTTGCGGGATTTAGGGAATACTTTGCTCGTTGTGGAGCACGACGAAGACACCATTCGCGAAGCGGATTATATCGTAGATATCGGACCGAAAGCGGGGGTACACGGCGGGGAAGTTGTCGCTTGCGGAACGCAAGAAGATATTATGAACGCCGAACAATCGATTACGGGGGACTACCTTGCCGGTCGCCGTAAAATCCAAATTCCCGCCGTTCGGCAACAGCCGAGCGAGAAATGGCTGGAAATTTACGGCTGTCAGCAAAACAATTTAAAAAATATCAACGCAAAATTCCCCGTCGGACTGATTACGGCGGTCACGGGCGTTTCGGGTAGCGGGAAATCGAGCTTAGTCAACGAGATTATCTATCCTACGCTCGCCAACGAACTCAACGGCGCGCGCCACGCGCGGGGGAATTACGCCGAAATGAAAGGGGTGGAGTATTTCGATAAAGTCATTGCAATCGACCAATCCCCGATAGGCAGAACGCCCCGAAGCAACCCTGCCACGTATACGGGCGTATTCAGCGCCATCCGTGATTTATTTTCGGCTACGCCTGATGCGAAAGAACGCGGATACAAAGCGGGGCGGTTTTCCTTTAACGTTTCGGGCGGTAGGTGCGAGCATTGTTTTGGCGACGGGATCATCAAAATCGAAATGCATTTCTTGCCCGATATTTTCGTGCCTTGCGAAGTCTGCGGGGGGAAACGGTATAACCGTGAAACGCTCGAAGTCCGCTATAAAGGCAAGAGTATTTTCGACGTTTTGGATATGACGGTAGAAGAAGCTTGCGAATTTTTCGAACCCGTACCGTCCATTTATAATAAAATAAAAACCCTGCAAGAAGTAGGGCTTGGGTATATCAAGCTCGGACAAAGCTCCACGACCCTTTCGGGCGGGGAAGCGCAACGGGTCAAGCTTGCGACGGAGCTTTCCAAACGCTCTACGGGCAAGACCTGTTATATTTTAGACGAACCGACGACGGGGCTTCATTCCTACGACGTGGATAAGCTCGTAAAGATTTTGCAAAAACTCCGCGCGAACGGAAACACGGTAATCGTCATTGAACACAACTTAGACGTTATCAAAACCGCCGACTATATCGTAGACTTAGGACCGGAAGGGGGGGACGGTGGCGGAACGATCGTCTGCGCGGGTACGCCCGAAGAAGTCGCGCAAGTCTCCAACAGTTATACGGGTCAATTTTTAAAGAAAGTATTGCAATAAGGTAAAAAGATACGCCCCGCGCTTTATTGAGCGCGGGGCTTTGCCATAGGTTAAAAATTTTTTATATAATTTTTATTTTAAACGAGCTTCTTTAACGAAACGACCATAGCTTTGTAAAGTTCAAGAGCTTTTTCGTCGTTTCCTTCGTCAATATGCGTAAGGCATTGTTGAATGGTTTCGTATATGTACGCATAATGCTTATCGCGTTCGTTGGATTGATTTATTTTTTCGACGATTAGAGGGGCAATCCCATAATATTCTTCAATCAGCTTTTCGCCTCCCGCTTGCGCTTTTAAATAACCGTCGCGGAAAGCACGTAATTTCGTCAGTTCTTCGCAATCGTCGGGCTTTCCAAGATATTCCACGCAAGCCGAAGTCAAAAAACAGTCGGATTTTTTTGTCGGACCTACGGGGCGAGCCGAAAAGTTGTCGCAAGTATCCGTTGGATTGATTTTAATACAATGTTCTTTTCCGAAAATATTACGTTTCGTCACTAAACGGCAATACCAATCTCCAAACAGCCCGTCTTTTTCGGAGTGGACGCAGTTTTTGCAAATTTCTTTCATATTTTTTCTCCCTGTATTATAACGTAAGTACGTTTATTATATCAAGTCTTATAAAAATTGTCAAGTATTTTAAGAATTGAAGTACCATATAATTAAAATAGGCGCAAAACGAAACTTTTGAAAGCGACGGGGTTTAGTCCGTCGGGCGATTGCTAAGTGGGGGCTGAAAAACCGAGCCGACGGCAACGTTCGAAAAAGATTGTCGCAGTCGCTATCGCTCCTTCACAATGACAGCGCGGAAAAGCCCCTACTTCGTCATTGCGAGCCTT